>DATKPX010000173.1:0-7461 GCA_035523855.1 Allostellaceae bacterium | reverse complement strand
GCACGCCAGGCGCAACCGAAGCCGCGGGCGCCGCTTGCCCTCATCCTGACGCCGACCCGCGAGCTCGCGGCGCAGATCGGCGAGAGCTTCCGCACCTATGGCCGTCATCTGGGATTGCGCCAGACCGTGGTCTTCGGCGGCGTCGGACAGCAGCCGCAGGTCGACGCGCTCGTCCGCGGCGTCCACATCCTGATCGCGACGCCGGGCCGGCTGCTCGATCTGATGAACCAGCGGCATGTGCGCCTCGATGCGGTGGAGATCTTCGTCCTCGACGAGGCCGACCGCATGCTCGACATGGGCTTCGTGCGCGATGTCCGGCGCGTCGTGGCGGTGCTGCCGAAGCAGCGCCAGTCGCTTTTCTTCTCCGCCACCATGCCCGAGGACATCGGCCGGCTCGCCGGCGAAATCCTCTCCGATCCCGCGCGGGTCGAGGTGACGCCGTCGGCGACCACCGTCGAGCTCATCGACCAGCGCGTCTATCATGTCGACGCCGAGAAGAAGCGCTCGCTCCTCGCCGAGGTGCTGAAGGACCGGGCGCTCGCCCGCGTCATCGTCTTCACCCGCACCAAGCACGGCGCCAACCGCGTGACGCAGCAGCTCGAGAAGAGCGGCGTCATCGCCGAGGCGATCCACGGCAACAAGTCGCAGACCGCCCGCCAGCGCGCGCTGCAGAACTTCCGCGCCGGCCGGGCGCGGGTGCTGGTGGCGACCGACATCGCCGCGCGCGGCATCGACATCGACGGCGTGACGCACGTCATCAACTACGAGCTGCCGAACGTGGCCGAGAGCTACGTCCACCGCATCGGCCGCACCGCGCGCGCCGGCGCCAGCGGCGTGGCGCTCGCGTTCTGCGCCAGCGACGAGCGTGCCTATCTCCGCGACATCGAGAAGCTGATCGGGCGCCGCCTCGCCGTCGTCGAGGATCATCCGTTCCACGCTCCCGCCGCGCGTCAAGGCGCGCAGCCGCAGCACCATCAGCGAGCGCAGCAGCAGCGTCCGCACCAGCAGCCCGGTCGGCCGCAGCAGCGGCGCGGCGGCCGGCGGCAGGGCGAGCGCGGCGGCTTCCGCGCCGCGGTCTGACGCCGATCCCTTCCTGGGCCGATGCCCGGCATGCGCCAGCATGCCGGGCATCGCCGGAAGTCCGGCACCCCGATCCGTAGCAATACGGAGTTGAAATCGGGTAGAGCGCGGCATTTTTACCAAGTTTTATATTCCGGCCCCATAGGGTCCGCCGCAAATCTCGCCGCTCCTGCCGGAGCGGCATTTGATGCGGGAAGCCGGGATGAACATTCTCAATCGCCTCAAGATCAAGGCCAAGCTCTTCATCGTGCTGGGCGTCTCCGCCGCGGCACTGCTGATCACCGTGGCGATCGCCGCCTCCGTCCTCTATCGCAGCATGTTCGACGAGCGCATCGCCAAGCTGCATGCGGTGGTCGAGCTCGCGAGCGGTGTCGCCCAGGATCTCGAGAGCCAGGTCGCCGCCGGCAAGCTCACCCACGAGGACGCGATCAACCGCTTCCGCTCCGCCGTGCACACGATGTGGTACGACAATCACCAGGACTACATCATGGCGTTCACGATGGACGGGACGACGATCGCCAACGGCGCCAATCCCTCCCTCGAAGGCACCAACCGCAGCCAGAACCGTGACGCCAACGGCAAGCTGATCACCGGCTCGATGATCGATGTCCTGCGGACCGCCGAGGAGGGCATCACCGACTACGTCTATCCGAAGCCCGGTCAGACCGTCCCGCTGCCCAAGCTCACCTACGTCAAGCGGTTCAAGCCCTGGGATGGCTTCATCGCCACCGGCGTCTACACCGACGACATCGATGCCGAGTTCCACAAGGCGCTGTTCAACCTGGGCGCCGCGGTGCTCGTTCTCATGCTGGTCGCCGGCGCCATGGTCATGCTGGTGAGCCGCAACATCTCCGCCTCGCTCGGCAGCCTCAAGGGCAAGATGGAGAAGCTCGCCGGCGGCGACCTCACCGTCGCCATCGAGGAAGCCAAGCGCGCCGACGAGATCGGCGAGATGGGGCGCACCGTCGAGGTGTTCCGCGAGAACGCCCGGAAGGTCGCGCATCTCCAGCAGGAGCAGGACGAACTCAAGAAGAAGGCCGAGCAGGACAAGAAGGCGGCGATGCAGCAGCTCGCCGGCACCTTCGAGACGAAGATGCGCGGCATCGTCGACGGCGTCTCCAGCGCCGCCGGCGAGATGCAGAAGATGGCGCGCTCGATGGCGGCGACCGCCGACGGCAGCCGCCAGCAGTCGCTCGCCGCCGCCAGCGGCGCCAGCCAGGCGACCGCCAATGTGCAGACCGTCGCCGCCGCCTCCGAGGAGCTCTCCACCTCGATCACCGAGATCGGCCGCCAGGTGAGCCAGGCCGCCACGGTCTCGCGCAAGGCCGCCGAGGAAGGCGAGCGCACCAACAAGACCGTCTCCGGCCTCTCGGAATCCGCGCAGCGGATCGGCGAGGTGGTCGCCCTCATCAACGACATCGCCTCGCAGACCAATCTCCTCGCCCTCAACGCCACCATCGAGGCGGCGCGCGCCGGCGAGGCCGGCAAGGGCTTCGCGGTGGTGGCGTCCGAGGTGAAATCGCTCGCCAACCAGACCGCCAAGGCCACCGACGACATCCGCGCCCAGGTCGCCGCCATCCAGGCGGAGACCCGCTCGGCGGTCGCCGCCATCCAGGGCATCTCCAAGACCATTCTCGAGGTCAACGAGATCTCCTCCTCGATCGCCACCGCCGTCGAGGAGCAGACCGCCGCCACCCAGGAGATCACCCGCAACGTCCAGCAGGCCGCCGGCGGCACGCAGGAAGTCTCCAAGAACATGACCGGCGTGACGCAGGCGGTCGAGCAGGCCGGCAGCACCGCCGGCGAGGTGCTGAGCGCCTCCGACAGCCTCGCCAAGCAGGCAACGGCGCTGCGCGGCGAGGTCGATCAGTTCCTGCACACCATCCGCGCCGCCTGACGGCGGCCGCCGGGTTCCGGCGCCCGGGCTCTCGCACGCGCCGCTTGCCTCCGCGGCTCCTTCGGCGCAAGGCTTCCTTCGCCGCAGGGGACGGCGACGGGGTGGGAATGGCGGGACCAGCCGCGCAATGGCTGCGGGCGGCCGACCGGGCGCTCGGCGCGCTCATCCTGCTCGGGCGCTGGCTGGTGCTGCCGGTCAGCCTGCTACTCTTCGTCCAATGGCCGCTGCGCGATCTCGTGCATGCCTATTCGACCGACGCCAACGATCTCGCCCAGTGGCTGTTCGCGCTCTATGTGAGCCTCGCCCTCACCTATGCGACGCGCGAGGGCAGCCACCTCGCCGCCGACACCATCGCCCGCCGCTATTCCGCCCGGACCCGCGCCACGATCGCCCGCGCCGGCGCGCTCTGCTGCGTGGCGCCGTGGTCGCTCTTCTTCCTGCTGGCGAGCTGGCCGATGGTGGCGCAGTCGGTGCGCCAGCTCGAGACCTTCCCCGAGACCTATAGCCCCGGTTATTTCCTCCTCAAGGCGAGCGCCTGGCTGCTGGCGCTCCTGGCTCTGCTGCAGGCGTTGCTCGACGTCGCGCGGCCGCCGGCGCGCTGACCGCCGTGGCGAGCGCGGGATTCTGGATGCTGGGCCTGGTGGCGGTGGTGCTGCTCGCCACCGGGCTCCCCGCCTTCATGGCGCTGATCGGCGTCGCCGTCCTGTTCTCGCTTCTCGGCGTCGCCACCGGCAGCTTCGGCTACCATCTGCTGACGGCGCTGCCGTTCCGCGTCGTCGGGCTGCTGGAGAACGACTTGCTGCAGGCGCTGCCGCTCTACGTCTTCATGGGCGCGCTGCTCAACCGGCTGCCGCTGGCGGATATCCTGTTCCGCACGGGATGCGCCGCGCTCGCCCGCACGCCGGCGGCGCCGCTGCTGTCGGCGCTGGGGCTGGGCGCGATCCTGGCGCCGATGAACGGCTCGGTGGGAGCGAGCGTGGCGACGCTGTCGCGGATCGTGGCGCCGCGGCTGCGGCAGCGCGGCGTCGCCGCCGAGCGCAGCCTCGCCGTCGTCTGCGTCGCCAGCACGCTCGGCGTCGTGGTGCCGCCCTCCCTGGTGCTGATCCTGCTGGCGGACGCCATGATGCGCGCGCACACCGAGGCGATCAACGCCACCGGCCTGCTGACGCGCGTGGTGAACACCGAGGATATTTTCCACGGCGCCCTGCTGCCGGCGGGGCTCTTCCTCGTGCTCTGCTGCCTGCTCGGCTGGCGGCTCGGCCGGCGGGACGTGCGCGCCGCCGCGACGCCGCCGGCGGCGCTGGTGGAGTGGCTGATCTCCGGCGTCACCGTCGCCTTCATTCTCGGCCTGCTGGCGAGCGTCGCCGCGGGTTATCTCTATGCGGTCGAGGCCGCCGCCGCGGGCGCGGTGGCTCTCACCCTCTTCGGCGCGGCGACGCGGACGCTGCGCGGCGACGTCCTGGCGGCGGCGCTGCGCGACACCATGGCGGTGACCGGCGCGCTTTTCGCGCTGCTGGTGGCGGCGACCAGCTTCACCCTGGTGTTCCGCGCCTTCGAGACCGACCGGCTGCTCGCCGATCTCATCACGGCGATGCCCGGCGGCGGCCCGGGCGCGGTCGTCGCCGTGCTGCTGCTGATCGGGCTCAGCGCCTTCGTGCTCGATGCTTTCGAGATCATCTTCGTGATCGTGCCGCTGGCGATGCCGCCGCTGCTCATGCGCGCGCCCGACGCGGTCTGGGTCTCGGTGCTGACGCTGCTGGCGCTGCAGGCGAGCTTCCTGATCCCGCCGGTCGGCTACGCGGTGATGATGGCGCGAACCGCCATGCCGCAGACGGTGCCCACCGCCGCGCTGGCGCGCAGCCTGCTGCCGTTCCTCGGGCTGCAGCTCCTCGTCCTTGCGGTCACGGCACTTTTCCCGGCGCTCACCCACACACTGCCCTGAGCCGCAAGGTCGGGGATCCGGGCCGCCGGGCAAGCGCCGGAACGGCGGGAATAAATGCCCGCTGGCGGACGTTTTCCCACTACTTGTGGTTCCTCCTCCGCCCCCCAATATCTAGCTTCGGGAGCGAGAGTTCGGCGCAAAGGTCAGATCATGGTGAAAATGAAGCTGCTCGCGGTGCTGCTCTGCGCGCTGGCGCTTGGCCTGCCGGCGGCGGCCCATGCCGATGGCCATCACGGCGGCGGCGGCCACGGGCATGGCGGCGGTCATGTCTTCTTCGGATTTGGCTTCGGCG
Organism: Allostellaceae bacterium; assembly: GCA_035523855.1. Lineage (GTDB taxonomy): Bacteria > Pseudomonadota > Alphaproteobacteria > ATCC43930 > CGMCC-115725 > DASZHJ01. The sequence goes on along the minus strand of DATKPX010000173.1, from coordinate 2,250 downwards.
GCTACGGCTGGCCCTATTACGGGCCCGCCTACTACCCCGGCTATTACTACCCGCCCTATGATCCGGCCTATTACTACCCGCCGGACTACTACTATCCGCCGCCCGCCTACGCGGCCCCGGCGCCAGGCTACGCAGCACCCGCGCCAGGCTACGCAGCGCCCGCGCCGCAGCCGGCCCCGGCGCCGCCCGCCGCGGCGCAGAACAGCAACTGCCGCGACTACAACGGCAACGCGACGATCGACGGATCCGGCGGCAAGCCCTTCCACGGCCGCGCCTGCCTCGAAGCCGACGGCAAGTGGCACATCGTCAACTGACCCTGGGCATCGCCGGGCGAAGCATGCCGCGGTTCGCCGCCGACGATGCGACGAGACCAATGATGTGAGGGCGGCAGCCGATCCGATCGCATCGGCTGCCGCCCTAGTCGTCCTGCCGCCGGCAACCCGGATCTAGGCCGAGATCTCCTCGACCATCTGCTTCAGCCGCTCCGCCTTGCGGAGCAGGATCATGCCGTCATCGATGCTGATGACGCCGTGCTCGCGCCAGAGGCTGAGCTCGCGGTTCACGCGCTCGCGCGTGGCGCCCACCATGTGGGCGAGGTCCTGCTGCGACAGCTTGAAGCCGATGCGGACGCCGCAGGGCTCCGGCCGGCCGTGCACCTCGGCGAGGCTGAGGATCCGCTTGGCGAGGCGCGCCGAGAGATGCAGGAACACCGCGTCCTCGATGAACTCCACATTCATGCGAATGCGCTCGCAGAGCACCGGCAGCATCGAGAGGCCGAGCTCGGGATTGTCGCGCAGGAATGGCATGAAGTGATCGCGGTGGATTTGCAGGAGGTCGACCGGCTCCATCGCGCCGGCGCTGGCGGTGCGCGAGCCGCCGTCGATGAGCGCGATCTCGCCGAAGATCTCGCCGGGCTCGAGGATGTTGAGGAACACCTCCTCGCCCTCCTGCGAGGCGGTGTAGATCGAGACGCGGCCGCAGAGCACGCCATAGAGGCCGTTGCCGGGGTCGCCCTTGGCGAAGATCTCCTCGTTCGTATTGAAGTGCCGGACGGTGGCGAATTTCACCAGCCCATCCAGCAGTCGCGCGGAGGCGTCGCGAAACAGCATGTGCTTCGCGAGCAGACCGCGCAGTACCTCGTGCGAATAACGGGCCATCACTACCAACCTCGCATGGGCCACCCGCAACGGGGACGGCCGTATGATCCTGGCGCCGGGTGGGACTTCTCGGAATGAGCGCGACGATCGCCCCAGCCACCTGTTTTGTAACGCCGCGTCGCGACTTTGTCGCGCGTGACGTCCGCGTTCTGCGGTCCCGGCTTCTGAAATAGCCGAGGCGCGGCGCCGATCCATGTGATCCAAATCACAGGAAACCCTGTGATTACCGTCACTTCTGCGCCCGCACGGAGCGCTTATGTTCATTTGTGGACGGACGACAAAGCCGTCCGGGGATCGAGGGGAAATCATCATGCGCAAGCTCACACTGCACCGAACGATGGAAGGCGCGAGCGCCACCTTCTACGACGGAATCTACGGGCCCCTGGAGCGCCGCGCGACGCGCGCATCGCACCGTGATATCGTCAGCGCGTGGGCGGCGCTCCTGCTCGTCGGTGCGTCTTTCGTAACAGTGCTCGCGAGCTGAGGGGAACCCAGGCCATGAACGCGCTCCGCCGTCCCGCGCCCTTGCGCAACCGCAACACCGCCGCGCGCGTGCGCGAAAGCATCGGCGCCGTGCTGCTCTGCGCCGGCCTCGTGCTGGTGCCTTTCCTCGCGACCGTCGACGTCGGCGTCGCGCTCGGCTGCCGCAACCTCGGCCATCTCGCCTGCGTCCAGCTCTTCTCCCGCACGATGATCCTGCCGGTCATGAACGAGCTCGGAAAAATGCCGGAGTGAGATCGGCGGGTCGGGAGAGCGGAAGCTCCCGAAAGCGACGCGCGGTCATCGCCAATCAAGATAGGCTGGCTTCGGCTCTGAAAGCACTAGTCAGATCAATAGTTTGAGATCTTGAAATCCACTCTCAGGTGCCCATATGGGTAGGTCTGGGCGCCGAGTTAAAGATTGACAAAGGATCGACGCCTAAAGTTACTGAACATGTAAGCCTTGTCCGAGCGGAAAGCCTGCCCGCCCCTTTGTTCAGTCGGGAGCGGATTAGGGGGACCGCAGTGGTGTGGCGTCAGCCATGGATCCTGTGAGGCTGGAGTAGCTGCACCCGGCGGGGGATTGAGGTAGGGCAATTACCTCGTCGCCCAGT
>DATKPX010000172.1:0-3857 GCA_035523855.1 Allostellaceae bacterium | reverse complement strand
GAGCCCGGAGGAGATCGATCTCCTGCAGAAGCTCGCCGCCCGCCGCAAGGAGCTCGACAGCCGCGCCCAGGAAATCTCCCAGCAGGAGGTCCTGCTGAAGGCGGCGGAGCAGCGCATCGACGACAAGATCTCCAAGCTCTCCACCATCGAGAACGGCATCAACGTCAAGGTGCAGCAGAAGGAGCAGCAGGACGCCGAGCGCATCAAGGGCCTGGTCAAGATCTACGAGACCATGAAGCCCGCCGAGGCGGCGCGCATCTTCGAGGGCCTCGACATGGCGGTGCTGCTCGACGTGCTCGACCACATGAAGGAGCGCAAGGTGGCTCCCATCCTCGCCGCGCTCGATCCCGACCGCGCCAAGCAGATCACCGTGGCGCTCGCCGCCCGCCGCGACCAGCAGGCGAAGAACAGCGCCGCCAGTGCCGCGGCCGCGCAGGCGGCTCCCGCCGCCGCTGCCGCGGACGCCAAGCCGGCGCCCCAGGCTGGTGCAACCCAATGATTTTACTAGACTTAACCGGACTTTAACCGGGTCGTATTAAACACATGCCGCGCGTCTTCGCGCCTGCGGAAACGGCGGACTTGGCAGGAGTGTGGTTCGATGGCTGTCGATATGAATATGAACGTGCTCATCGTCGACGACTACAAGACGATGCTGCGCATCATCCGCAACCTCCTGAAGCAGCTCGGCTTCGAGAACGTCGACGAGGCGACCGACGGCGGCAGCGCGCTGATGAAGCTGCGCGACCGCAACTACGGTCTGGTGATCTCCGACTGGAACATGGAGCCGATGACCGGCCTGCAGCTCCTCAAGGAGGTGCGCGCCGACAACAAGCTGAAGGCGGTTCCCTTCGTGATGATTACCGCCGAGAGCAAGACCGAGAACGTGGTCGCGGCCAAGGCCGCCGGCGTCACCAACTACATCGTGAAGCCCTTCAACGCCGCGACGCTCAAGCAGAAGCTCACCGCCATCTTCGGCGACTTCTGATCGGGCTTCCGCGGATTCCGGGTCGGGGCGGCGAAAGGGACCTGAGCCATGGCCAAGCTGGCCAAGACGGCAAATGACGACGGCCTCACCCGCAGGCTGGACAAGATCGCGGCCGACACCAAGCCGGTCGAGACCACCGACATTGCCGCGGTGGTGGACGCCGTGATGCAGACGCTGTCGGGCGACGTCTCCGCGGGCGAGTTCCACCTCTATCACGAGATCGAGGAGATCGCGGACTACATCCAGTCGGCGAAGCGAGAGATCGCGGCGATCCGTCCGGACGAGATCCGCGAGCACTACATTCCCTCGGCGACCGACGAGCTCGACGCCATCGTCGATGCCACCGCCGAGGCCACCGGCACCATCCTCGACTCCGCCGAGGCGCTGGAGCAGCTCGCCGGCGAGCTGCCGGAGGAGACGGCGGAGAAGCTCCGCACCCTCTCGACCCGGATCTTCGAGGCCTGCAATTTCCAGGACGTCACCGGTCAGCGCATCACCAAAGTGGTGCGCGCGCTGAAGCACATCGAGCACAAGGTCGATGCCGTGCTGGCGGCGTTCGGCGAGGGCCATGCGCACAAGGCGGAGAAGCCCGCCGAGGAAGCGCCGGCCGATCCCAACGACGAGAGCAAGCTGCTCAACGGCCCGCAGCTTGCCGAGAATGCGAATAACCAGGACGATATCGACGCTCTCTTCGCGAGCTTGAAATAGATCGCCCGCGTCTCCGGCGCGCGGCTCCTCTAGAATTGAGGTGCTGAGTGTTGCGACTGTGCCTAGCCCTGGTTCTCCTGACCGCCGCCGCGTGGCTCGCGCCCGCGCAGGCTGCCGACGCGGTCAAGACCCGGGCCGCGGTGCACGATACCTACGCCCGCATCGCCTTCGACTGGCCGAGCCCGGTCAAGTATGAGGCCGCCGTCGACGGCACCACGCTGACCGTGCATTTCGAGCGGCCGCTGGCCACCCGCCTCGACCAGATCACCCGCTATCTCGGCTCCTATGTGACGAGCGCCGCCATCGGCGCCGACGGCGCCACGCTGACGGCGACGCTGAGCCGCCCGGTGAGCCTCAAGACCTTCACCGAGGGCAACACGATCGCGATCGACCTCGTCGACATGCCGACGCCCGTCGTCGCCAAGCCCGCGCCGGAGGAGACCGCCGCCGCCAAACCCGCCGCCGCGCCGCCGCCTGCCGCGGCGAAGACCGCCGCCGCGCCGGCCATTGCGGTGGCGCCGTCGCCCGCTGCCGCCGCCACGCCCGCCGGCCGCCCGCTGGTCCTGGTGCCGCGCCACACCGCCGGTCCGAAGCCGGCAGCCCCGACCGCAGCTGCCGCCGCGCCGGCCGCGCCCGCCGCCAGTTCCGACATCGTCGTGCGTTTCGGCGAGCATGACGGCTACCGCCGTCTCGTCTTCGACTGGAAGCAGCCGGTGGACTACAGCGCCAGCGAGTCCGCTGGCGAGGCGGTGATCCATTTCGCCCGGCCGGCGCATCTCGACGCCGCGCGCATTGCTGCGGCGCTGCCGGGCACCGAGCCCCGCCTCAGCGACGAGGAGGGCGGCACGACGCTGAAGCTGCGGCTGCCCGCGGGCGCCGCGGTCCGTCATTTCCGCAGCGGCGACAGTGTCGTCGTCGATCTCCTGCAGCCGGGCGCCGCCGCCGAGCCGGTGGCGAAGGCCGCTCCCGCGGTGAAGAAGAGCGCCGCGCCGGAGGTGATTCCGCCGCCCGAGGTCGAGCCTTCCGCCGGCACCGCCGGCCCGCTGCCGGGAGCGCCGGGCGGCAAGGGGCCGCCGCCGACGGCGCCGCCTGCCGCGTCAGGACACTCGTCCTCGACAGCGCCAGCCCCCGGGCCGGCGCTGTCCGTCCTTTATGCCTCCAGCAGCGATACCGGCAGCGTGCGTTTTCCATGGCCCTCGGCGGTGCCCGCCGCGGTCTTCCGCCGCGCCGACGCGCTCTGGGTGGTGTTCGGCGCGCGCGCCAATGCCGACCTCTCCGAGGTGCAGCTGCGCGGCAAGGCGGCGGTGGAGCGCATCGAGCAGGTGCCGCATCCCCAGGCGACCGTCATCCGCCTGGTGACCCGCCGCGGCCTGGAGCCCAGCGTGCGCCGCGTCGACAACGAGTGGGTGGTCGATCTTCGTGCGCAGGAGCTCAAGCCGGAGACGGCGATCACGGTCTCGCCGCAGCCGCAGGCGAAGCCGCCGCGCGTCGTCTTCGAGATGTCGGCGCCGGGCGAAGCGATCGCGGTCACCGACCCCGAGGTGGGCGACCGGCTGCTGGTGGTGCCCACCCTCGAGGTCGGCCGCGGCCTTCCGATCGAGGCCGGTGTGGTGGACTTCCGCGCTCCGGTCACCGTCCAGGGCCTGGTGATCCGGCCCAATGTCGACGGCGTCGTCGCCCGCTCGATCGCCACCGGCGTCGAGGTGACTGGCCGCGAGGGCCTGGTGCTGTCCGACGACAGCGATCGCGGGCTCGGCGGCGAGGATGGCGGCGGGCCGCGGCTCTTCAAGTTCGACCGCTGGCTCGGCCCGCCGCAGCAGAGCTTCCTCGACCGCCGCAGCGAGCTCGAGCGCATCGTGGCGGCGGCGCCCAGCGCGCAGCGCTCGCATCCGCGCCTGGCGCTGGCGGAGTTCTATTTCGCCAACGGCTACGCGGCGGAGACGCTGGGCGTGCTGGCGGCGCTGGAGCGCGACGATCCCACCTTCGCCGCCGACAAGCTGGTGCGCGCGGTCAAGGGCGCCGCGGCGCTGCTGAGCGGCGACCTCGAGACCGCGAGCCAGGAGCTCCGCCGGCCGATGCTGGACGGCGATCCCGAGGCCGCGATCTGGCGCGGCGCGCTCTCCGCCACCAGCGGCGACTGGCCGGCGGCGGCGCGCGAGTTCGG
>DATKPX010000171.1:0-3726 GCA_035523855.1 Allostellaceae bacterium | reverse complement strand
GTCGTCGACCATCTGGTCCGCCGCAGCATCTGGATCGTGGGCGGCGACGGCTGGGCCTATGACATCGGCTATGGCGGTCTCGACCATGTGCTGGCGAGCGGCCGCAACGTCAACGTGCTGGTGCTCGACACCGAGGTCTATTCAAACACCGGCGGCCAGTCCTCCAAGGCGACGCCGCTCGGCGCCATCGCCAAGTTCGCCGCCGGCGGCAAGCGGACCGCGCGCAAGGATCTGGCCCTGCAGGCGATCGCCTACGGGAACGTCTACGTCGCGCAGGTGGCGATGGGCGCCAATCTGCAGCAGACGCTGCAGGCCTTCCGCGAGGCAGAGACCTATCCCGGCGCCTCGCTGATCCTTGCCTATTCCCATTGCATCGCGCACGGCATCGACATGCGGCTGGGCCTGCGCCAGCAGGATCTCGCTGTCGCCTCCGGCTATTGGCCGCTCTTCCGCTACAATCCGGCGATGCGGGCGATCGGCGAGAATCCGTTCCGGCTCGACTCGCCGCGCCCCACCATTCGCTTCCGCGACTATGCCTACAACGAGGTGCGCTACAAGGCGCTTGCCCTGATACGGCCGCAGGAGGCCGAGGAGCTGCTGCAGATGGCGCAGTCGGTGGTGGACGAGAAGTACCGGACCTACGAGGACATGGCCGGCTGGGCGGCGAGCCGCTTTCATCCCGCACCGGCGCTCGGCGGCGCTCCCGGAAGATGAGCGAGGATCTGCTTTCCCGATGGACCTGTCGACCCGCTATCTCGGCTTCACGCTCAGAAATCCGCTGATCGCGTCGTCATCGCCGCTGACGCTGGATGTCGACAACATCCGGCGCCTGGAGGATTGCGGCGCGGCGGCCGTCGTGCTGCCTTCGATCTTCGAGGAGCAGATCGAGGCCGAGGCGGCGGAGCTCGAGCGCTTCACCGCGGCGCCGAACGAGAGCTTCGCGGAAGCGCTCTCCTATTTTCCGAGCGCGGCCAGCTATCAGACCGGACCCCATCACTATCTCGAGATCATCCGGCGCGCCCGCGCCGCGGTGGAGATTCCGGTGATCGCCAGCCTCAACGGCATCGATCGCTCGGGCTGGCGCGACTATGCCCGCTTGGTCGAGGAGGCCGGCGCCAGCGCGATCGAGCTCAACGCCTATTTCATCGCCTCGGATCTGTCGCTGAGCGCCGAGGCCGTCGAGGCGGCCTATCTCGAGGCGCTGCAGACCGTGAAAGCGGCGGTCGCGATCCCCGTCGGGGTGAAGCTCGGCCCTTATTTCACATCGCTGGGCGATATGGTCCGGAAGCTGGTCGCGGCCGGCGCGGACGGCCTGACGCTCTTCAACCGATTCTACCAGCCGGACATCGACCTCGCCGGTCTTCGGCTGCGGCGCGATGTCCATCTGAGCCATCCCTCGGAAATCCGGCTGCCGCTGCTGTGGATCGGCGCGCTCGCCGGCAACACGTCCGCGTCCCTCGCCGCGAGCACGGGGGTCGAAGGTCCGGACGAGGTGCTCAAATATCTGCTGGTCGGCGCCGACGCGGTGATGACCACCTCGGCGCTCCTGCGGCATGGCATCGAGCACATGGCGGTGCTGCTCTCCGGCCTCGAGCACTGGATGGAGGCGCGCAAGGTCGGCTCGCTCGCCCGTATCCGCGGCAGCATGCGGCGCGGCGCCCTGGCGGATCCCACCGCCTATGACCGCGCCAACTATATCCGGCTGCTGCAGGGCTAGCGCATCGGACGTTCACTGGCGGGGCGGTACGCTCCCGCCGGCGGCCTCGCTGATCGACGCACCCGCGGTAAGCCCGCCGTCGATCCCGCCGATCGGCCGGCCGAGGATCGCGGCTTCCTGGATCAGGGGCTTGTCGCCGGAGCTTCGCACCTCCGAGCGGACGATCGCGCCCACTGCCGGAGCATACCAGTAGGTTTTCGTGATCGAGGCGGTTGGCCGCTTCATATCGGTCGCTGTCCACTCTACGACGAAGGTATCGAACCAACCGGGTGGCAGCACGATGCGCTCGCCGCGCAGGATCCTGATCGTATGCGACCATCTTCCGTCGCGCGTCGTCTCCGCGAACTTCACCTGCTTGCCGATCCTGAGGGGCCATAGGCTCGCCACGGCCGCGCGGTCATAGCGGCTGCCGTCCCGGGCCTCGAAGAAGCCGGCGCTGTGGACGGTCTGCCGGTGATGCGCATCGACCGTGGTGACGTCGTAGCCGTGCACGCTCTGGGTCTGCGCGCCGCCGCCGTCGGAGGCGAAGACCTGGATGCCGGGCTGGAAGTAGAACGGCTGCACCATCGGGAGATGCGTCGCCGGCCGTGCCACGTAGAGGATGGCGCTATGGCCGGAGGGCAGGGTGCCGACCTCGCCCGCCGCCGGAGCGACGGTCGACAGGGCGTCGAGCCCCGCGGTTCCGCTCGCCACGCCGCGGCCGCTTGCCGCGCCAGCGAGGCCAGTGGCGGTCGTGTCGGCGGGATACCTGCCGATCTTGCCCGTCGCGCCATCGGCCGATCCGATGCTGCCGCCGGTGCCGCCGCCGATCGATCCCGCGCCACCCGCGTCGCCGCGGCCGCCCTCGGCACTCGCGGCGCCGGTTCCGCCAGCGGCGCCGCCGCCCGAGCCATTGCCGCCGGCTGCGCCAACACCGGTGCCGCCCGCAGCGCCACCGCCGCCAACTCCAGCACCGCCGCCAGTTCCGGCGCCGCCAGCACCTGCACCGACACCACCGCCGCCGCCGATACCCCCGGCGCCGGCTCCAACACCACCACCCCCGCCTAGGCCACCGCCGGCACCGACTCCGCCGCCGCCAGCTCCGACGCCACCTCCACCACCCACGCCCGCGCCGCCGGCACCCGCGCCGACACCACCACCGGCTCCGACGCCGCCGCCACCCGCTCCGACGCCGCCTCCAGCGCCCACGCCTCCGCCGCCGGCACCCGCGCCGACACCACCGCCTGCACCGACGCCGCCGCCACCGGCTCCGACGCCACCACCGCCGCCCGCGCCCACTCCACCACCGCCAGCACCTCCGCCACTGCCAGCGCCACCACCTCCAGCACCGCCGGCGCCACCTCCGCCAGCACCACCACCGGCGCCGCCACCGCCAGCACCGCCGCCGGCGCCAGCGCCCCCACCACCGGCGCCGCCACCACCGGCGCCGCCTCCGCCACCACCGGCTCCGCCGCCTCCTCCACCTCCTCCACCTCCACCACCTCCACCTCCACCTCCACCACCACGCGCATGGGCGATGTCAGTGCCGAGGATGATGCCCGCGCCGAAGGAAGACAGCGCCAGTGTTATCACGAGTAGCGAAGCTCCCGTGAAATTACACCAGCGCTTGGGTGGGCGGGGCGCGAGCAGCGGCATTGCACATTTCCTCCTGACACGAGGACGCGAAACGCGCGTCGGTTTCGTAAGCGGCGAGATATCGCGCCGCCGCGACCGCGCCTTAACTTTCGTTAATGAGCTTAAATCGCTGACCCGAGCGGCAAGCCGACGTTCCACAAGCCGCAGTCAGGTCACAGCGTTGCTGCCGGACGTGCGCCTCGCGCTCTATCACCGCGTGGGAAAACAGATCGCCGCTCGCGCGGAGCCCCTCGTCGAGGGCAGGAATCGCGAGCGACACTCCGCCGGGCGTCGGTCGGCTGTTAATGCCGCGTTCATCCGCCGCTCGGCACTCTCGGCGGCACAACGCAATGCTGCATTGGCCCGGGTTTTCATGAAAAGCAGAACATCGCCGC
>DATKPX010000170.1:0-22209 GCA_035523855.1 Allostellaceae bacterium | reverse complement strand
GCCTCATCCTCTTCGCCGTCTTCGTCCCGGTCCTGCTGATCCATCGCGGCCATGGCCGGCTGGTCCTGATGTCGATCGCCGGCGCCTTCGCCGTGATCGTCTTCTCGGACGCGCTGCATCTCACCGCCCTGATGGAGCGCGCCAACGAGTTCGGCTCCGACCGCTCGAGCGCCTTCGCGCGCTTCCTGTCGCCCTTCTACCTCTTCAACGACTTCATCTTCCCGAAGGTCCAGACCACGCTCTTCGGCATGGGCCCTGGCGCCATCGAGCCCTACTTCAACGCGCTCGAATACGAGGTGCACGATCCGACCTGGGGCAAGCTCTTCTTCGAATATGGCGTGGTCGGCACCATCCCCTTCGTGGTCTTCGTCTGCTACTGCATCTTCGTCCGCGCCCGCTCGCCCTGGGTGAGCGCGGCGATGTTCCTGAACTATCTCATCCTGGGCGGCAACCTCGTCGATGCGCGGCTGCAGGCCCTGATGCTGGTGATGGTGATATTCCCCAACACCAACCCGCCGCGGCCGTCGACGGCGACCTACGGGCAGTACGCCGGCTACGAATACGACCGGGTCTAGTTGGCGCCGCCGGCGGCGGCCGGCGGCTCGACGACGCGCAGGCGGCGGTCGAGCGCGCCCTTCGCGGCGGCCGTCAGCGCCGGATAGTGCCGCTCGAACAGGAACCAGAACAGCAGCGCCGCGAGGTTGGCGACGCCGAGCACGGCCGCGAACATCAGGGGGTCGTCGAGATCCGCGCTGGGGTGATGCACCGCGATGAAGATCAGAATCGTGAAGTGGATGAGGTAGAGGGAGTAGCTGTAATCGGCGAGGAAATCCGCTCCCCGCCGCACCGGTGACGGCAGCGTGAAGGGCTCGAAACCGAGCAGGAACAGGGTGCCGAAAAGGATCCCGCCGGCGAAGATCGCGAATTGGAGATCGTAGACGCGGAAGTCCGTCACATAGGCGCGGCCGCCCAGCATGGCGGCGAAGGCCACGACAGCAAGGGCGGAGATCACCGCCGCGCGCCGGCTGCGCAGCACGCCGCCGCGCACCGCCGCCCAACGGCAGAACCGGTGCCGCCCGAGCGCGACGCCGGCGCCAAGCGCCCAGACGAAGCTCAGACAGTCGCCAACGCCGCCCATGGCATTGTAGACGGGCACGACGCCGAGGACGGCCAATATCGCCAGGCCGCGCCAGGTGATCGCCCGGCCGCGCAGGGTGAAGAACGCGACATAGCCGAAGAAGAGATAGATCCACCACTCGATGGCGACGGTCCAGAACGGCCGCCCGGAGCCGAACGGCCGGATGAACCACAGCTGCTCGGGGACGCCGAGGCGCCGCAGCACCTGGAACAGCGGGTAGTCCTGCAGCATCGCGAGATTGCCGAACCAGGTGCCCAACGTGTAGCTGCCCTCATAGGGATAGCCGTGCTCGCCGCGCAGCAGGCCGTCCACCGCCGCGACCAGGATCAGCGCCGGCACATAGGCGGAGAAGATGCGGCAGCCACGATCGACGACATAATGCTGGAAGCGGTAGTCGGCGCGCTCCCACTTCTGCAGCACGCTGGTGCAGATCAGGAACCCCGAGAGCAGGAAGAAGATCAGCACGCCGAGCTGCTCGAGGTGGCCGGAGGCCAGGAATCCGCGATTGAAGTAATAGTGCGAGGCATGGCCGAACAGCACCACTTGCGCGGCGGCGGCCCGAACGATGTTGAGATAGTCGACCTGCGACGGTGCCAGGCGTACCGAATGTGCCATCCACTACTTCCCGCGACGCCCCACTATCCGATCCAACGACATTTCATCCCGCCACTTCGGGGGTGGTGAACGGCAGGTTGCGGAGCGCGCGGCGGATCGCCTTCTGCGGCTTCAGCGCCGCCGCGCCTGCCAGCGACAGTCCGGCGCGCAAGCGCTTGCCATCGACCAGCGCCGCGGTCGAGCTGCGGTACAGCACCTCCGAGACATAGTCGCAGCCGGCGCGCAGCCGGGCGCTGACCGGCTGGCATTTGCGATAGGCCTGGAACTCCGCGTAGCTGATCGGCAGCCGGCCGTCGCGTGCCCCATAGAAGTTGTGAAAGACGAAGCGCAGCTTGCTGAACATCTCGCGGGTCTTGCGATGCGAGATCGAGCCGCCGTGCACCCGATAGAGGGTCAGCACCTCGGGCTGGATCAGGATCGTCCCGCCGCGCGCCAGCATGCGGGCGAAGAGGTCCGCATCCTCGCAGGGCTCGAGCTCGCGCCGGTAGCCGCCGAGCGCCAGCGCCAGATCGCGCCGGTAGGTCATGGTGGGATGGGTGAAGGTCAGGAGCTCGCGCGCCTCCAGATAGCGCGCGAGCTCCTCGCGCGTGCGCGGCAGCGGATATCGGGTGACGCGGCGCTCGCCGATCTCGTTGATGAGATCGTAATAGGAGCCGACGGCCACCACGTCGGGGTTGGTGTCGAGGAAAGCCAGTTGCCGCTCGAGGCGCGCCGGCAGCATCAGGTCGTCGGCATCGAGCCGGGCGATCCAGTCGCCGCGCGCCTCGTCGAGGCCCAGGTTGAGGGTATCGCTGATACCGGAATTCGCCTTGCATAGCAGGCGGACGCGCTCATCCCGCGCGGCAAAGGCATCGACGACCTCGCGCGATCGGTCGGTCGATCCGTCATCCACAATCAGCAGCTCGAAATCGCCGAAGCTCTGCGCCAGCACGCTGGCGACCGCCGCCTCGAGATAGGCGCCGCCGTTGAACACGGGCATGAGAACGGAGATGCGAGGCGTCATCGATCTAACCTGGTGCGGCCGGCGTCAGCGGCGCGTGGCAATTCTGTTGCGGCACGCGGCAACCTTCACTTCGCTTTCTCTCGTATGGCGCGGCGCAATCACGCGCCGGCGGAGCGGAACGTGTCAATCGAGGCGCCGTGTCATTTCTGTGGCGCCGGCATCGATATTTTTTGATGCTTGTGATTCGCCCCGGCCGCTCCTCTCATCCACGCCGTGCGTGCTTCCCCGCAACCAGCAGAGGCCCTCGCGTGACGACCAGGATCGTCGCGGTCACATCCGCCGACGCGAATTATTTTCCGCTCCTCCGGGACATGATCCTCTCGATGCAGAGCCAGCCGGGGCTTCCGCAACTGGAGCTCGCCTGCTTCGATCTCGGCCTGGCGCCGGAGCACATTCATTGGCTCAAGACCTATACCGACCGCATCCTGACGCCGCGGCCGCATTTCGATCTGTCGGCGGCGCAGACCAATCCGTTGCAGCTCGCCTTCCTGGTGCGGCCCTTCCTGCCGGAATACCTGCCCGGCTTCGATCTCTATCTCTGGATCGATTCGGACGTCTGGCTGCAGTCCCCGGACGCCATTCTCGGCATGATCGAGGGCGCCTCGGCCAAGGGCATGGCGATCGCCCACGAGGCGGAAAGCGCCTATCGCTTCCAGCTCTGGCTCTTCTTGTGGACGGCGAAGCATTTCGTGCTCGGCTATGGGCCGGCGCGCGGCACCTGGCTGCTGACGCGCCCGCATCTCAATGCCGGGATCTTCGCCATCGCCCACGACGCCCCGCATTGGCGCGCCTGGGCGGATTGCTATCAGGCTGCCATCGGGCGCACCGGCCGGCTCACGCCGCATGACCAGTTCGCGCTGAACCAGGCGATCTACCAGCATCGCCTCGACGCCGCGATCCTGCCGGCGAACGCCAACTGGATCTGCGACCGCGGCATTCCCATGTGGAACGACGAGGCCAACGCCTTCTGCGAGCCTTACGCGCCCTACCGGACCGTCTCCGCGCTGCATCTTGCCGGCCCAGCCAAGCGGACGAGCTATGCGATCCAGCGGACCGGCGGCCAGACCTTCGAGACGATGATCCGCTACGGCGCCGGGCCGGCGCACTGAACGCGAAGGAGGGCCGCGCCGCCATGACCGCAGCCACGCCGCACCTCACTCTGGTTGCCGCCGATGCCGTGGCGGTCGAGCCGCTCGACGTCGCCCTCATCGATCCCTCCCTCTTCACCCTGCCCTATGACGCCAAGCTCGCGGCGGCGCTGGAGGGCGTCGGCCATTCCCTCACCTTCTATGGCAAGGCCCTGGCGGAGGAGGAGACGGCGCCCGGCCTCGAGCGCCTGCAGCAGGTCTTCTATCCGGAGATCGTCCGTTGGCGGATGGAGCGCTGGCCGTCCGCCCTTACCAAGCTCGCCAAGGGCGCGCTGCATGGCCGGGCGATGCGCCGGCTGCTCGCGGCGCTGCAGCGCGATCCGCCCGACATCATTCATTTCCAGTGGCTGCCGCTGCCGGTGATCGATCGCGCCTTCATCGGCGCGCTGCGCCGGGTCGCGCCGCTGGTGCTGACCGCCCATGATTCGCGGCCGTTCAACGCCAATCCGGGCTCGGCGCTGCAGAATCTGGGAGCGACCGCGATCCTGCGTCGCTTCGATCGCGTGATCGTGCACACCGAGCAGGCGCGGCGGCGCCTCATCGAGTACGGCGTCGCCGAGGAGCGGCTGGCCAAGGTGGCGCACGGGTTTCTCCACGACGAGGAGCCCGCCCCGCCGGCGGCATCGCCGGCGAATGACGAAGGAGCGATCCGCTTCCTGCTCTTCGGCAAGATCAAGCCTTACAAGGGCGTCGATGTCCTGATCGAGGCGATGCGCCGGATGGCGCCCGAGGATCGCGCCCGCTGCCGGGTCGAGGTGGTGGGAAAGCCCTATATGGACGTGGCGCCGCTCGAGGCCGCGGCGGCCGAACTCGGCGACGGCCTGCGCTTCGACTTCCGCTTCGTCGGGGATGGCGAGCTCGCGAGCCTGATGGCGCGCGCCGATGCGCTGCTGTTTCCCTATCGCGAGATCGACATGAGCGGCGTGCTGATGACCGGGCTGCGCGCCGCGCGGCCGATCATCGCCTCCGGCATCGGCGGCTTCGCCGAGTTGCTGGAGGACGATCGGCAGGCGCTCCTCGTGCCGCCCGCCGATCCGGCGGCGCTCGCCGCCGCGATGACCCGCCTCGTCCGCGAGCCGGCGACGCGCCGCCGCCTCGCCCAGGGAGTCGCCGCCCTGGTCGCGACGGTTCCCAGCTGGCACGAGATCGCGCTCAGCACCAGCGCCGTCTACATGGCGGCGCGTGGCGCGTCGCGCTTCGAGGCCTAGAAGTACCGCTGCGGCACCGTGACGACGTCGCCCGGCTGCAGCATGGTGGTCTGGCTCACGTTGTATTTCTTCTGATTGGGCCCGGTCCCGCGCATCACGGTAATGGCGTCCTCCTTGGCGCGATAGGTGAAGCCGCCCGCCAGCGAGACCGCGTTGATCACGGTTATGTTGCTCGTGAAGTCGTAGGCGCCGGGGTGGTTGACCTCGCCGACGACGTAGATCGGCCGGAACTGGATCACGTCCACGGTGACCTTGGGATCGACCACCAGCCCGTTGCGCAGCTTGTCGCGCACGGCCTTCTCGGCCTCGGGCGGGGTCAGATTTGCCACCTGCACCCGGCCGGCGAGCGGCACGGCGATGTTGCCGTCCTTCTCGACCAGATACTCACCGGTCATCTGATCCTGCCCCCACACAGTGAGGCGAATGCGGTCGCCGGACTCCAGCGTGACCGGCCCATGCACGGCGACGCCCGGATCTTCCGTCCCGGTGCCGCCGCAGGCGGCCAGCAGTCCGAGCAGTCCGAAGACAATGCAGAAAAAATTCCTGCGCGAGTTCCAACGCAACGATGTCATGGCAGTCCCTCTCCATCATGTAAGCCGGCGTTGACGGCGCGACGTAACGCGTCAGCTTGCCCGCGGGTTGCGCCGCGACGCACATTCATCTCCGAAGAGGTTCCCCGGCGTCGTCCCCAAATATTGTGAATCTCGGAAATCGTGATGAGGGACAAATCTGTGACGTTCAAATGAGCGGTCGCCGTTTCGATCTCGACGATGCTAAGTCAGTTTCGGATGTGTGTGCTTTGCGGGTTGCGCGGAACGTTCCGCGTCGTTCGGCGATTGAGGGCGGGTGATCCGACGGCACTCAGCGCCTGCCAGGCGTCAGCGACGAGATTGCCCCGCGAGGGGCGCGGTCCGCCCGCGCGGCTCGGCAAGCGAGTCGGGGACCGCAAAAGATAAAATCACCGACAACAGTAGTTGTACTGCAATCTCTGGAGACGTGCGAATGCACAATTGGAGCGCAGCGTGACATTCTGCTGGGCATCGGCATGACAAACTCCGTCATGAACTGATGCGAAGACGCAGGAATACTCGCTTTCATGTGTCATCCTTGTGTTCCGGCGCACGAGATCTATATCCAGCAACTCCGATTGCGATATGGTCTGAACGACTCGATGCGACAGCCGGTCTTGTTCCCGACAATGCGCGACGCGAGCAACTCATGACTTCTCTGAGACGCATCAGAAGCCAGGACGCGGAATCGAATTACTCCTACGGCTCGCCGTTCAGTCCCGGCTGGCAGCCGCAGGTCTTCGAGGGCGGCCTGGCGCCACGGCCGCTCACCGCGAAGCTGCCGAAGCTGCGCCGGCGCAAGCGCCTGTTCGATCTCGTGGTCGGCAGCGCGCTCTTGGTCTTCCTTGCGCCGCTGATGGCGGTGATCGCGGCGCTGCTGAAGCTGGATGGCGGCCCTGCGGTCTTCGGCCACCGACGCGTCGGCGCGGATGGGCGCTCGTTCCGCTGCTGGAAGTTCCGCAGCATGGTGCCGAACGCCGACGAGGTGCTGACGAAGATTCTCGAGAGCGATCCGGCCGCCCGCGCGGAGTGGGACCGCGACTTCAAGCTGCGCGCCGACCCCCGCATCACGCGCGTCGGCCGCTTCCTCCGCGTTACCAGCCTCGACGAATTGCCGCAGCTCTTCAACGTGCTTGCCGGCGAGATGAGCCTGATCGGACCGCGCCCGATCGTCGCCGAGGAAGTGGCGCGCTATGGCGATGCCTATCGGTACTATTGCGCCTGCCGTCCGGGCATGACGGGGATGTGGCAGGTGAGCGGGCGCAACCGCGTGGACTATCGGCGCCGCGTCGCCTACGACCAGCAATACGCCACCAACTGGTCCCTCCTCCTGGATCTGAGCGTGCTCTGCCGGACCGTGGTGGTCGTCACCTCGCGCAACGGCGCCTATTGACCGCCAGCCGCTGACCGCTGTCGGGTCCCTCCGAGACCTGAAGCTCCGGCCTGACGCTCCGAACTGGAATTCGAGCTAGAAGAAGAGCCGCACGCAGGCCCAGATCAGGAGCCAGAGCGCCAGGCTGGCGCCCACCGCGAAGAGCAGCCCCCAGTGGACACGGATGCCGATCCTCGGCGCGCGTGTCCGCTCCGCAAGATCGATCACCGGCGCGGAAGCCGGCGCCGGCCTGTCGAGGGAAGACGCGGCCGCGAGGCCGGGTCCAGCGCCCTTGACCGAGGCGGCATTGTCCGCCGCGTTGTTGCCGATCACGTCCCGACCCCCGACTAGCACACGCCCGTACCGCGAACTCTGCAGCCGGCATTATACACCGTCCGCCGGGCTCCCCACGGGTTACAAAGATCACATTCGGCCGATTTTATTAAGGTCTGCTTTCCGGATCACTGCGTCTTGATTGGCCGGTGCCGGCCTGCCGCAGCGGGTCAGTCCTGCGGCAGCTGGCGGATCGAGGTGGCGGGGGTCCAGGTCTGGTACTGCTTGCCGCGGACGGATTCGGCGACGCCGATGCCGGCGCCGAGCAGCGCCACCAGGATCTCGCCGATCTGCGCCAGGGGCGAGACATGCCGGGCATGGCCACCCCAGAGCAGCGCCGCCCCGGCGACGCCGGCCAGCAGGATCGCCGGCAGCGGCACGCCGAGCAGCGCGAGCCCCGCCGCCGCCGTCACGCCGGCCAGCGCCAGGTTGTAAATCGCCAGCCAGCGCAGCAGCTTGTGCGACACGTACATATAGACGACGCGGCGCGGCAGTTGCCTGAGGCTGGGCCACAGCTCGCGATGCACGTTGAAGGCCTGGCAGGCGATGCGGATCTTGCGGCGGAACTCCTCACCGCTGACCGTAACGGATTCCTCGTAGGCAACCGCCTGCTCGGCCCGCACCACCCGGAAGCCGTCGCAGAGCACGCTCAGCGACAGATACATGTCGTCGATGAGATTGGACGGCACCGGCCGGTGCAGGTGGCGGCGAACGGCGAACAGCGAGCCGTCGGCGCCCATGGCGGCGCCTTCCTCGCTTTCCAGCCGCTTGATCTGCTCCTCCAGCCGCCAGTAGATCGAGCCCACCGAGGCGGTCGGCGTGCCCGCCGCGTTCGTATAGACGAGGTGGCCGCAGACGCAGCCCACATCGGGATCGCGGAACGCCTCGCCGAGCGCCGCCAGCGAATCCTCGCCCACCATCACGTTGGCGTCGGTGAAGACGATGATGGGCGCGGTCGCGCGCTCGACGAGGAGATTCATGCCGTGGGTCTTGCCAAACCGCCGCGGCGAGACGATCACCGTGATCTCCCCGCGGAACCGCTCCAGCAGCTGCGCGGTGCGATCGGTCGCCGCGTCCACGTAGACCAGAATTTCGAGCGCGCCGTAGCGGCGGCGAAGATCGAGCATGTTCTCGACCTTGCGCACGATCACCGCCTCCTCGTTGTAGGCGCAGACGCAGATCGCGAACCCCGCCGGCGCCGACTCCTCCGAGGGCTTCTCGGCCGGACGCGAGCGCCGCAGCAGCCGCAGGCTGAGCGGATAGGTCACGAAGGGATGCGCCGCCAGCAGGAGGAGCAGCGCGGAGACCGCCAGAAGGATTTCGCCAGCCATGCTCGCCCTCGCTGTCCGCCCGGCTCGGCGGCGACGCTCACGCGATCGTGCTGCAGCGCAATGTCGACGATCGCATCCAGCTATCCAACGAGAGTCGGCCGCACGGTGCGCGCAAGCAAGCAACCAAGCTTGGAACGGCGGCCATTCGCAACATTGTCACAAACACTTCGGATCCTATCGATGGGGCGAGCGAGTGGGCCCTTGGGCGAAAATGAGCAAGCGGACAAAAATGCTCACTGGGTTCATGCTGCACTGCGGGAGACCATTGCGCGCGTCGGAAGTTTTGATGTACTCGCACCGTTGTGCCGGTGCGACGGGTTCACTGGTGTGGAGATGCAGTAATGGCGAAGCTGGTACGCAAGGCCGTGTTCCCGGTCGCCGGGATGGGGACCCGCCTGCTTCCCGCCACCAAGGCGATGCCGAAGGAGATGGTGCCGATCGTCGACACGCCGCTGATCCAGTACGCGCTGGAGGAGGCAAGGGCCGCCGGCATCGAGGAATTCATCTTCGTGACCGCGCGCGGCAAGACGGTCATCGAGGATCATTTCGACGTGAACTACGAGCTCAGCCACGTGCTGGTGGAGCGCGACAAGGCGGCGGTGCTGGAGGCGATCCGGCACTGGATGCCGGAGCCGGGCCAGCTCGCCTTCACCCGCCAGCAGCGGCCCCTCGGCCTCGGCCACGCGGTCTGGTGCGCGCGCAACATGATCGGCGACGAGCCCTTCGCCGTGCTGCTCGCCGACGATCTCATCGATGCCAAGCGTCCCTGCCTGCAGCAGATGCTCGACGCCCATGGGGAGACCGGCGGCAACATGGTGGCGGTGATGGAGGTGCCGGCGGCCGAGGTCGGGCGCTACGGCATCCTGCATGTGGGCGCCAGGCGCGGCAGAACGGTCGCGGCCCGCGGCGTCGTCGAGAAGCCGCAGCCGCCGGCCGCGCCGTCGACCCTGGCGGTGGTCGGCCGCTATATCCTGCAGCCGGAAATCTTCGCCCATCTCGAGAGCGTACAGCCGGGCGCCGGCAACGAGATCCAACTCACCGACGCCATCGCCCGGATGATGGAGAGCTGCCCCCTCACGGGCTACATCTTCGAGGGCCAGCGCTTCGATTGCGGCGACCGGCTGGGATTCCTCGAGGCCAATATCGCGCTGTCGCTGGCGCGCCCGGATGTGGCTCCTGCGGTCGAGCGCATGATCGAGCGCTATCGGCCGGCCCGGCCGGCCGCGCGCCGATCGGCCGTGGCGCCGTCCCGCGATGCCGGGGCGCCGCCGCCCAGCCTCGCCGCCAAAGCCTGAGCCGCCGCCACCGGGGGGGCCGGCGGGTGCTGTGACATCGGCCCGTCGCGGGATTGCGGCTTTCCGCGTCGGTGCTTAGCTTCCCGGACGCCCGCATCGCGCGGGCGACACGGGAAGCGGGTGGTTACCGATGCAGGATGACGTGCGCGATGCCGCGGCCGACCTCTCGGCGCCATCGCTGAGATCGGGCCGCTGGGCGCTTTTTCTCGATATCGACGGAACGCTGCTCGACATCGCGCCGGGACCGGACGAGGTCGTCATTCCCGTGACGCTTGCCGGCGATCTGGCGCTGGTGCGCGACCGCCTCGAAGGGGCCGTCGCGCTGATCAGCGGCCGCACGATCGAGAGCATCGACCGCATGCTGGCGCCCCTGCGCCTGGCGGCCGCCGGCCAGCATGGGGCGCAGATGCGCTATGCCGCCGATGAGCCCGTGATCGCCGCCGCGGCCATCGATCTCTCCGCGCTGCGCCGCCGGCTGACCCCTGTCACCGCGGTGGCGGGCGTCGAGATCGAGGACAAGGGGATGAGCCTGGCGATCCACTACCGGAAGGCCGAGACCCATCCCGGCAAGCTGCGCGACTGGATCGTCGAGACCGTGGGCCAACTCGGCGACGAGCTCGAGATCATCCGCGGCCGCCGGGTCATCGAGATCAAACCGCGCGGCATCAGCAAGGCGACGGCGGTCAGCGCCTTCATGGCGAAGCCACCTTTCCAGGGCCGACGGCCGATCTTCATCGGCGACGACAAGACCGACGAGGACGGTTTCCGGGCGGCGACCGCCGCCGGCGGCCTGGCGGTGCAGGTCGGCCCGCGGCAGTCCGCGCTGGCGACGCGATGGATGGAGGATCCGTCGGCGGTGCGGCGCTGGCTCGCCGAGCTGGCGGCGCCACGCTGAAGCGCCGCGTGCCGGCTCAGGCCCTCGCCTGGGCAGGACGGATGGTGCGCTGGGACGGCAGCCAGATCGTCACCGTCGTCCCGACATCGGGCGTGCTCTCGATGCTGAGCGTGCCGCCATGGAGCGCGGTGAGCTGGCTGGCAAGCGCCAGGCCGAGACCCGTGCCTTCGTGGCGGCGGGTGAAGGCGTTGTCGAGCTGACGGAAGGGCTCGAGTGCCGCCGGAATCTCCTCCGGCCGCATGCCGATGCCGGTATCGGCGATGCTGATTTCCACCCCGCCGTTCGCCGCGACCTGGACGGCGATCGACACGCTGCCGCCGCGCGGCGTGAACTTCACCGCGTTGGAGAGCAGGTTGATGATCACCTGCTTCATGCGCAAGGGATCGACGAAGAGCGAGGGCACCTCCGGCGCCACCACGCGGGAGAGCTGCAGCCCCTGCTGATGGGCGCGCTCCGCGATCAGGCGCTCGCACTCCTTCAGGAGATCGTCGACCAGGATCGTGGTCTCCTGCAGCTCGACCCGGCGCGCCTCGATCTTGGAGAGGTCGAGCACGTCGGAGATCAGCGTCAGCAGGTGCCGGCCGGAAGAATAGATATGGCCCGCGTATTCCCGGTACTTGGCGCCGATCGGCCCGAAGCGCGCGTCGCGGATGATCTCGGAGAAGCCGATCACCGCGTTGAGGGGCGTGCGGAGCTCGTGGCTCATGTTGGCGAGGAAGACGCTCTTCGAGCGGTCGGCCATCTCCGCCGCCTGCTGGGCGTGCACCGCCTCCTCCTCCGCCTGCTTGCGCGCCGTGATGTCCGTGAAGGTGCGCACCGCGCCGCCGCCCGGCAGCGGCACCGTCCGCACCTCCAGCGCCATGCCGTTGGGGCGGATCCGGTCATAGGTGGCGAAGATGTCGGGAATGCCGCCCGCCTTCACGAATTCCTGGAACTGGCGGTCGGTCTTGTCGAACTCGCCGTTCTCCCACTGCCAGCGGACCAGGTCGTCGAAGCTCCAGTGATTGCCGAGCACCTCCGGCGGCAGGCCCAGGAGCTCGACGGCGCGCCGGTTGCATACCTGGATCGAGCGGTCCGGCCCGATCATCAGGATGCCCTGGTCCATGTTCTCGAGGGTGACCTCGAGGATCTCCGACTTGCTGCCGAGCTGCGCCTGGCTGGTCTTCAGCCGCTCGGCGAGATCGATGAGCGCCGAGGCCTGCGCCTCGAGGCGCTCGCGGGTTGCGAGCAGCTCGGTATTGTTGTGCGCGAGCGCGATCTCCGATTCCTCGAGGCGCCGCACCTGGCGGGCGACGGTGAGGAAGAGGACGGCAAAGGCAATGGCGGCGCCGATGGCCGCCACCGAGATGCCGATGGCCTGGCGCCGCCACCCCGCCAGCGCCGCATGCTCGGTGATGGACGTCGCGAGGATGCCGGGATACCCGCGCACCACGTGCCCCGCGATGAGGCGGACGTTGTTGTCGAAGGTGCTGGTGATTCGGATCACCGGTGCGCGCGGATCGGCGGCATGTCGGTGGATCCGCGCAAAGGTTGGCGAATTTCCCACCGACGTGCGCTCGCCGAGCTCAGCCGACGGCACCCGGGTCAGCACGGCGCCATCGTCGCGCAAGAGCACGATGGCGCTGCCCTCGCGCAGCGAGACCGCCCGGTAGAGCTCGGTGAACTGATTGAGATCGATGGCCACCTGGACCAGGCCGAGGAACCGGCCATCAGGTGCGGTGAGCCGGCGGGCGACGTAGATGGTGGGCGCGCCCGTCACCGCGCCGATCGACGGTGCGCTCACGAAAGGATCGGATGACGCCCGGTCGCGCAGCGCCCGGTAGGCTTCCCGGTCGGAGAAATCGAGCTCGGGGGTCGGCCACTGCCGGGAGGAGTTCAGCAGCTTGCCATCGGCATCGAGGAGACCGATCGCATCCGCCTGGGTCAGCGCCTGGCGCCGCTGGCGCAGCAGGTCATAGATGTCGCGATCGTGGAATCGCTCGCGGAAAGCCGCCGGCGTGGTGACGCCCTCGGCCGCCACCAAGCCCTGGACCTCCGTCAGCACGAGATCCACCGCCTGGAACGACCGCGAGGTCTGCTCCGCCAGAACCAGGCCGATGCTCTGGAGATAGCCGCCGGCCTCCTGCGTCGCCTCCTCGCGCAGCCGCCAGATCGAGAAGACCGCGGCGCCCAGCGTCAGGACGACGAGAAGGCCGCCGATCCAGGCGATATGGCCGCTGGTGCGGATGGCATGCCTAAGGCTCAAACGACCACCTCCCGTGGCGTCTCGCTGCCGATCGCGACTTCATCGCGATCCCAGCACACCGCCTGTCCTGTATGCGGGCGGAGGATAACCAGGACCCAGACCGGCTGGGGCTTGATCCGGCCACAGTACAAGAATGGCTAGCCCACTGTTATCGCCCGCAAAAGGTTAATGTGGGATTTCACTACAAATGCCCGCTATCGGCCCCGCCGAGCGCCCCCCTGGCGCATGGCAGATCAGCGAAATCTCCCATGCAATTGCGAATGATTCGCAACTAGATTTCTTGGGAGATCACGAGAGGCTCTCCCGGTGACCGCAATCGCAGCGACTTTTCAGAGACTTAAGGGTGCCCCCGCAAGGCGCATCGCGCCGGCCGCCGGGCGGCTCTTCGGCCCCGGCCTCCTGGTCGCGGTGGGATATATGGACCCCGGCAACTGGGCGACCGACCTCGACGCCGGCTCGCGCTACGGCTTCGACCTCCTCTCGGTGGTGGTCGCCGCCAGCGCGGTCGCCGCCTTCCTGCAGCTGCTGACGGTCCGCCTCACCCTCGCGACCGGCATCGACCTCGCCACCCTGATGCGGACCCGGTTCTCGCGGCCGGTGGCGCTGGCGCTCTGGCTGGTGTCGGAGATCGCCATGGTCGCGACCGACCTGGCGGAGCTGCTGGGCGCCGGCCTCGCTCTCAAGCTGCTGCTGGGGATCTCGATCGAGGCCGGCATGGTCCTCACCACGGTGATGACTATCGCCGTGCTGGCGGCGCCCGGTCGCCTCGGCGGCCTGGCCGAGCGCGTCATCGCCGCGCTGGTGATCGTGGTCGCGGGATCCTTCGCGGCACAGCTCGCGATCGCGCATCCCGACGCCATGGCGGTGCTGCGCGGCCTGGTGCCGAGCCCGGAGATCGCCCGCGATCCCGGCATGCTCTACGTCTCGCTGGGCATCCTCGGCGCCACCATCATGCCGCACAATCTCTTCCTGCACTCGAGCCTGGCCCAGTCGCGCGCCCGCGCCGCGGCGGGCATGGCGAAACCCCGCATCGCCCGCCTGCTGGCGATCGATTCCGGTGCCGCCCTGACGCTCGCCTGCCTGGTGAACGCGGCGATCCTGATCGTGGCGGCGGCGGCCTTCCATGGCGGCCAGGCGGTTGCCGGCATCGAGGACGCCTACAAGCTGATCGGGTCCGTCCTGGGCAGCGGCCTCGCGGCGCCGCTCTTCGCGGTGGCGCTTCTCGCCGCCGGCCAGAGCGCGACCATGACCGGCACAATGGCGGGCCAGATCGTTGCCGAGGGTTTCCTGGGGCGCCGCTTCAATCCCCTGCTGCGCGCCCTGGTGACGCGCGGCCTCGCGCTGGTTCCTGCCTTGGTCATCCCCGCCATTACCGGTGGCGGCGCGATCGACATGCTGCTGGTGGCAAGCCAGGTGGTGATCGGCGCAGCGCTTCCCTTCGTTCTCATTCCCTTGGTGATCTTGCTGCGCGACCACAGGCTCATGCGGGCGTCGCCGACCAGCCCGCTGACGCTGCGGCTTGCCGCGTCGGTGACATTGGCGCTGGTGCTGCTGAACGGCTGGCTGGTCACTCAGACGATCGTCTAGGGCATGGACCCAGGTTGCCGGATGGCCGCCATTCCCTGGGCCTAGGGCGGCGACTTCCCTGCGCGGCTCGCCCGCCCGCCGTTGCGCTTGCGCCCAGAGGCCGGAAGCTTGGGCTCGGTTGGCCGACTTATCGGGAAGATCTCGCGCATGTGCGCGGCGAGCATGCCGCAATAGTCTGCCGCGAAGCGAGGCAATGGACGTCGCTTGTCCCAGGAAATCACCAAGGGCTCTCGCAAGAGGCGGCCTCTGAACGTGAGACCGACGGCTCTCAAATCATAGCGGTGGCACTGGAGCTGGGAGGGAACGATCGCCACGCCGTGCCCCGCCTCGGCAAGCGCCAACAAGGTGTGTGGGTTCCGACTTTCAAACATGACCGTCGGCTTCAATCCCGCCATCCGGCTCGCGGCATCGAAAGCACGGCGAAATCCGAACCCGCTGTCCATCAGGAGCAACGGAAAGGCGGCAAGGCGCGCAACATCGATGGTGCGACGATGACCGAGCGGCATCGAGGGATGGCAAACTGCCAGCAGCTCCACCGATCCAAGCGGAAGGCTGCCAAAATGGCGTTCGTCCAGCTTGACCGCGTGCAGCAGATTCTGGGCGAGGTGGATTTCTCCGCGCTCGAGCAGCGCCAATATCTCGCTGCCGGTTCCCTCGGTGATCTTTACCTGAACTTTCGGATAGCGCTCCGCGTAGCGGTGCAGGAACTGCGACAACACGCTTTCGATGTGTTGCGGCGAGCCGGCGATCTTCAGGACCCCCGTATCGCCGTGACGGAGCAGCTGAGCCTGCTCGCTCACGGCGCTCGCGTAATTGAGCAGGACGCGGCAGCCCACGAGCAACTGCTCGCCTTCCCCGGTCAATAGAAGCCGGCGCCCGACGCGATCGAAGAGTCGCAAGCCGAGTTCGTGCTCGAGGTCGATAATCTGTCGCGACAAGGCGGGTTGGGCGATCCGCAGGCGCAGGGCCGCCTTGGAGACGGTGCCGAGCTCGGCCACCGTTGCGAAGGTCCGCACGTGCCGCAGGTCCATGCTCGCTTATAGCATTCGGGCATAAGAAAGAAGAGTGTTTATGTATTAGACGCGCCGCGACGTTCGGCGGCAAATGTCGTTCAGCGCCCTTCCTGTCCTTTCCTCGAGAAGCAGCGAGACCGCTACATCAGCCCGGACAAATACGATCACTCAGCATGAACGGAGGAGGCACGAATGAAAGCCCGATACAAAAACGGTCTGGTCATGTTGACGTGCATCGCGCTGGGCGCGCTCAGCAGCGAAGCGCTGCATGGGCAGGCAAGACCACCGGCATACCTGATCGGTCAGATCGACGTCAGAGATCCCGATGGGTACGCCAAGGAATACCTCCCGAAAGCCAAGGAGATCATCAAGGCGCATGGCGGGCGTCTGATCGCAGCCGCAGGCGCGGCCGCGACCGGCTCGCAGGTGGTCGCCATCGACGGAGAGGCGCCCAAGCGCGTGGTCATCTACATGTATCCGAACATGGAGGCGCTTCACGCCTGGCGGAATGACCCCGCATACGTGCAGGTGCGTCACGTTGGTGAAAAATACGCCGAGTACCACACCTTTGCGGTCGAGGGCGCCGCCGGCAGCTCGCCCTGATCGCCGATGTCGCGAGACCCGGCAACTCGCCAGTATTATGCGATGCCATGGCACGCGAAATATCCGGCGATTGGCACATCGCGTCGATCCCGGGATGTCCGCAAAACGTCCGCTATCGGGGAGATGGCGGACACCCGGTTGCCGCGCATCACGAATCGGACTTGCGAGTGCACGGCCGGAGCACCGCCCTTCCCCTCCGGTCTCCTGCCCGCTTACGCTCCTACCGGCGCGAATTGCCAGGAAACAGGAGCGCGGACATCGCCATGGTCGCCCCATTGCCGCATCACCATCGCCACGACTATCACCCGATCACACATCGGCGGCCTTATTCATGGCCGGCAGGCAGGGGCCTCGCGGTCTATGTCGCCGTCAACCTCGAGCATTTCGCCTTCGGCGAGGGGCTGGGCGCCGAGCTGGCGCCCGGCGGCCCGCAGCCGGACGTGCTGAATTTCGCCTGGCGCGAATATGGCAACCGCGTCGGCGTCTGGCGTCTGCTGGAGCTTCTCGACGAGCTGGAGCTGCCCTGCTCGGTGCTGGTGAATTCGACGATCTACGATCACTGCCCGGAAGTGGTCGACGCCTTCCGCCGCCGTGGCGACGAGATCGTCGGCCACGGCCGCAGCAACGCGGAGCGCCAGGGCGTGCTGACCGACGCCGCCGAGGCCGCGCTCATTGCCGAGGCCACCGCCCGGATCGCGCGGGCGGAGAGCACGCCACCCCGGGGATGGCTCGGCCCCTGGATCTCCGAGAGCCCGGTAACGCCGGATCTCCTGCAGGAGCACGGCTACACCTACGTCCTGGATTGGTGCATGGACGACCAGCCGATCTGGCTCAAGACCCGCAAGGGCCGGATCCTCTCGGTGCCCTATCCGCAGGAGCTCAACGACATCCCCGCCATCGTCGCGCGCAAGATGGACATGAGGCCCTTCGCCGACATGATCATCGACAATCTCGACGAGATGCGCGCGCAGGCGGCGAAGATGCCGCTGGTGATGGGCATCGCGCTCCACCCCTACATCGTGGGCCAGCCCTATCGCCTGCGCCACCTCCGCCGCGCACTTCGCCACATCGCCGCGCAGCGCGCCGAGATCTGGATCACCACCGCCGGCGCCATTGCCGAGCACTGCGCGGCGCTGCCGGCGGGCACGGTGCCGTAGCTACTTCCCATCCATGTAGCTCACATGCGCCGCGACGATGCGCCAGCCCTCGGGGAGGCGCAGCCAGGTGTGGCTCTGGCGGCCGATGCGCGGCGTGGTCTCCCGGGTGAACTCGGTATTGGCGGTGCCGAAGTCGCGGCCGTAGGTGGTAATGACGGTATTGCGGAGCTGGCGCGCCAATCCGACCGGCGAGCGCGCGGCGCGGAAGCCGGTGATCTGCGCGTGGCCGTAGAGATTCTCCGTGATGCCGAAGCGCAGCGTATGGGGCGAGTTCCAGAACAGCTCCGTGAGCACGGCGACGTCGTTGCCGACCAGCGCCGTCTCGTAGCGGTAAAAGGCGGCGGTGACCTCGGCCAGAACCTCGGGAATGTTGATCTCGTGCATGCTCTCTCCTGATCAGCGCGGCGAGCGCCGATAGGCGCGCCAGCCGCCATGGGCTGAAATGTCGGTGCTGTCCGCGATCGCGTGGCTCTCGCAGAGAAAGCCCTTGCTCCAGGTGCCATCCTCGAGCTCGACCGTGCCGATGCCGAGCGGCGGCGCAATGCCGGCGAGGAAGGCGCCGAGCGCCGCCGCCGGCACGTCCCAGATCTCGACCTCGATCGCGGCGCCGCCGCTCTCGCGGACCAGCCCCGGCCGCCTTCCATCCGGCAGGGCGTAGAGCCGGTAGCGGGGCGCAGTGCGGCAGGCTCGGCGCAGGCGTGCGCCGAGCGCCAGCAGCTCCGGATTGAGCGGCTCGCCGGAGAGATGGGCGCCCACCACGGCGAGCGCCACATGGGGGAAATCCGCGCCGGCGGTTTCCGGCGGCGGCGGCAGTGCGGCCTTGGTCGCGCCGAGACCGAGCCCGGTCGCGCGATGGAAGGCCGCGGCGATCCCCGCGATGAAGCCGTCGTGCCAGGCGGGCGCCACCAGCGTGATGCCGGCGGGCAATCCGTCGCGCTGAAACCCGCCGGGCACCGCGACCGCCGAGAGATCGAGCAGGTTCACGAAATTCGTGTAGTAGCCGAGATCCGCGTTGCGCGCGATCGGATCGCCCGCGACCTCGTCGACGCGACAGATCGTGCCGGCGGTCGGCAGCGCCAGGCAATCGATCTCGCGCCAGAGCGCACCGGTCCGGCGGCCGATCTCCGCCAGGCGATGCTGGGCGGCGAAGGTGTCGGCGGCGGAATAGCGCCCGGCGCCGGCCAGGATCTCGCGGACCACGGGATGGATCTCCTGCGGCCGCTCGGCGAGGAAATTTTCCAGCGACGCGGCGCGCTCCGCCAGCCAGGGGCCGTCGTAGAGCAGACCCGCCGCCTCCAGGAACGGCGCGTAATCGATCTCGCGCGCCGCGCCGCCGAGCCGCCGCAGGCGCTCGATCGCCTCGCCATAGAGACGCTCCGCCTCGGCATTGCCGAAGAATTTCCGGTCGGCCGGACGCGGCACGGCAAAGATGAAGCGCGCCGGCGCCGCCGGCAGCCTGGCGCGAAACCCGGGCGGCGGCGCGCGCGACAGCGGGTCCGCCGTGTCGAGGCCGGCGCTTTGCTGCAGCACCACCATCGCATCGGGAACCGTCAGCGCGAAGATCGAGACGCAATCGAGCGAGCGGCAGGCCGGCACCACGCCGGCGGCGCTCAGCAATCCGCGCGTCGGCTTCAGCCCCACCACGTTGTTGAAGGCCGCCGGCACGCGGCCGGAGCCGGCGGTGTCGGTGCCGAGGGCGAAGGAGACGAGCCCCGCCGCCACCGCGACGGCGGAGCCGGAGCTGGAGCCGCCCGGCACGAAGGCGGGATCGAAGGGATTGCGCGGCACGCCATAGGGCGAGCGGGTGCCGGCGAGGCCGGTGGCGAACTGATCGAGATTGGTCTTGCCCACGAGGAGCGCGCCGGCGTCCAGCAGCTTCCGCACCACGCTCGCGGAGCGCGCCGGCCGATAGGCGAAAGCCGGACAGGCGGCCGTGGTGGGCAATCCCGCGACGTCGATGTTGTCCTTGACGGCAAACGGCACGCCATAGAGCGGCAGCGCCTCGAGGCCGACCTCGCCGGCGCGCCGCTCCAGCGCCGCCGCATCGGCGCGGAGCCGCTCGACGGAGATCCGATGGATCCAGACCGCCGTCCCGTCGGAGGCGGCAAGCCGATCCGCGAGCGCCTCGACCAGCCGCGTCGGCGTCAGGCTGCCCTCCTGGTAGCGCTGGCGCAGTGTCGAGAGATCGAGGGCGAGTGTCATCCAGGCTCCGGCATCGGCCGGCTCGCGGCCGGGGTTCCATGGGATCGTTCTTTCCTCCGGTCGTTTTGCAGAAGCCGGGCCAAGACGCAAGGCCAGTGAAAGCGCCGGGAGATCGGGAGCACTGCCGCCGATTTGCCCTGGCCCGGCCAAGGCTGCGCAAGTCATGATCACGGGCGGCGGCGCCGCCGCCGGCGTTCAGGATTGCCGCATGGCATATGGGTTGCAAAGATGGGCTCGAGGCTCAGGGAGGATGCCATGAAGGACCGCTTCGACGCCGCCGGCTTCGTGACCGCGGCTGCCGATTTCATCGGCCTCGAGATCGCGCCGGAGCATCGGCCCGGGGTGATCATGAACATGGAGCGGATCGGCGGCCTCGCCCGGCTGGTGATGGAATTCCCGCTCGCCGACGAGGACGAGCCGGCGCCGGTGTTCCGGCCATGATCGGGCCCGACGCCACCGCGCTGGAGATCGCCGCCGCCGTCCGTGCCGGCAATGCGAGCGCGGTCGAGATCGCCGAAGGGGCGCTTGCCCGCATCGCCGCCCTCGATCCCAAGCTCAACGCCTTCACCAAGGTG
Source organism: Allostellaceae bacterium (assembly GCA_035523855.1). Taxonomy (GTDB): domain Bacteria; phylum Pseudomonadota; class Alphaproteobacteria; order ATCC43930; family CGMCC-115725; genus DASZHJ01. Next base: position 1,920 of record DATKPX010000170.1, on the reverse strand, counting down.
ACCGCCGAGCGCGCCATGGCGGAGGCCCGCGCCGTCGATGCCAGGCGGGCCAAGGGCGAGCCATTGGGCCCGCTCGCGGGGGTGCCGGTGGCGGTGAAGAACCTGTTCGACATCAACGGCGTCACCACCATCGCCGGCTCCCGGATCGACGCCGAGAACCCGCCGGCGGCGGGCGACGCCACCGCGGTGCGGCGGCTCGGCGCGGCCGGCGCCGTCCTCCTCGGCGCGCTCAACATGGACGAGTACGCCTACGGCTTTACGACGGAGAACTTCCACTACGGGCCGGCGCACAATCCCCATGATCCCGCGCGCATCGCCGGCGGCTCCTCCGGCGGCTCGGCGGCGGCGGTGGCCGGAGGCCTGGTGCCGCTCACCCTCGGCTCCGACACCAACGGGTCGATCCGCGTCCCCGCCTCGCTCTGCGGCATCTTCGGCCTGAAGCCCACCTACGGCCGCCTCAGCCGCGCCGGCACGCGGCCCTTCGTGGCGAGCCTCGACCACATCGGGCCCTTCGCGCGCTCGGTGGGCGATCTCGCCCTCTGCTACGACGCGCTGCAGGGACCCGATCCCCGCGACCCCGTCTGCCGCGACGGCGCCATCGAGCCGTCGCTGCCGGAGCTCTCGCGCGGCGCCGAAGGGCTGCGCATCGCGGTCGCCGGCGGCTATTTCGCGCCCGACAACACCGAGCAGGCGCAGCAAGCGTTGTCGAGAGTGGCGGGCGCGCTCGGCGCCCGCCGCGAGGTGGTGCTGCCGGAGGCCGCGCGCGCGCGTGCCGCCGCCTTCGTGATCTCCGCGTCGGAGGGCGCCAACCTGCACCTGCCTGACCTGATGAAGCGCGCGCAGGATTTCGATCCCGGCACTCGCGACCGCCTGCTGGCGGGCGCGCTCATCCCCTCGGCCTGGGTGGTGCAGGCGCAGCGCTTCCGCCGTTGGTACCGCGCGCGGGTGCTGGAGCTCTTCGAGGGCGCCGACATCATCCTGGCGCCGGCGACACCCTGCCCGGCGACGCTGATCGGCCAGGAGACCATGAAGGTCGGCGGCGCCGAGATTCCGGTGCGCGCCAACATGGGCATGTTCACGCAGCCGATCTCCTTCATCGGCCTTCCGGTGGTCGCCGTGCCGGTGCAGGGGCTCGGCCCGCTGCCGATCGGCGTGCAGATCATCGCCGCGCCCTGGCAGGAGGCGCAGGCGCTCCGCGTTGCCCATGCGCTGGAGCGCGCCGGCATCGTCGCCGCGCCGGTGCCGGCCCTGGCCTGAGTATTGCATCGTCCCGAGCGAGATCGGGACGCAGCAATTCCCCCTTCGAGCGGGGCCTGATCCCATCCGACGGAGGCTGCCCATGCCGGAAGTAGCGGCGGAGCCCTATCCCTTCGAGTATGAGCCGGCGAGCACCGCGCTCGTGATCATCGACATGCAGCGCGACTTCGTGGAGCCCGGCGGCTTCGGCGCGGCCCTCGGCAACGACGTCTCGAAGCTCCGCCGCGCCATCGAGCCCATCGCCGCCGTGCTGGCGGCGGCGCGCCGCGCCGGCGTCTTCGTCATCCATACCCGCGAGGGGCACCGCCGCGATCTCTCGGATCTGCCGCCGGCGAAGCAGCGGCGCGGCAAGCTCAAGACCGGCATCGGCGACATGGGGCCGATGGGGCGCATCCTCGTCCATGGTGAGAAAGGCCACGGCATCATCGACGAGCTGCGCCCGGCGGCGGACGAGCCTGTCGTGGACAAGCCCGGCAAGGGCGCCTTCTACGCCACCGATCTCGAGGCGATGCTGCGCAACCGCGGCGTCAGGCAGCTGATCGTCTGCGGCGTCACGACGGAGGTCTGCGTCAATACCACGGTGCGCGAGGCGAACGACCGCGGCTACGACTGCCTGGTGCTGGAAGACTGCGTCGCCTCGTATTTTCCCGAATTCCACGCCGC
>DATKPX010000169.1:0-2206 GCA_035523855.1 Allostellaceae bacterium | reverse complement strand
ATCGCCTGCACCGCGGCGGCGGCGCGCTCGGCACCGGCCTCGAGCTCGCCGGTCGATGCGCTGAACGCGACATCCAGACGCGCGTCGGACATGGATCACCTCTTCTCGAAAGACTCAGCGCGCGCCGCCGCGCAGGACGCCGCCGGGCCCGGCCATGGCGAGGAGCTCGCCGAGGTTGCCGCGCGAGGGCCTGGCCTGCGCGCGCTGGTGCAGCAGCGCCTGCACCAGCAGATGCAGCGGCGGGTGCTTCGCCCAATAGCGCTGATAGCGGCGATAATCGGAGAGCGTCAGCTCGTCCACCTCGGCCACGGTGAAGCCGCAGATGGTGCCGAGCGCGCCATAGATCTCGTCCCAGACTGCCTCGGGACCTAGACGCTCTCCGGCCGGGCTTCCCCCGGCTGCACCAGCCCGCTCACCTGAGCCACGGTTCCGACGGCATCGGCGAGCTCCCGCGGGCTCACCTCGATCTCGAGCAGCGCGTCCCGCGTCATGGTCGGGTGATCGCGGGAGAGCGCCGCCGCCAGGATATCGATCGCGGCGTCGACGCCTTCGTCGCTCGCGACGTTCGCCGCCCGCGCGAAGGCCGGCAGCACCAGGCGGAGCTGGCGCAACGTCAGCGGCCGGATCGGATAGTCGGCGCCGGCGAGGCGAATGGATCGGACCTCGCTCATCCCTACTCCGCCACGCTGATCTTGCCGATATTGCCGGCGGCGTCGGCGAAGGCCATGAAGTCGAATTCGGGGATGGTGAAATCCTCCTGCTTGGTGGCCAGCGTCAGTTTCTCGCCGACGCACTGGTTGAGCTGCAGGTTCACCTGCCTGCCGTTGAAGACCTCGTAGAAATTGGCCTGGAACGTCGGCGCGGTGCCCAGGAGCTGGTTGGCGATCGTCATCGTCGCACCCGCGCCCGCCTGGGCGTAGGTGTAGGAGACCAGGATCGCCGCCGACGCATCGGCCGCGGCGAAAGTATAGACACCGGCGGCGCTTACCGAGTACTGGCCCTGCGCCGGCGCGCTCGCGACCTTGGCAAGCGGCAGGCCGGTCGCCGCATAGACGGCGCCGAGATCCGCCGCGAAGGTGGCGGCATTGGCGACGGTCACCGTATAGGGCGAGGCCGCCGGCACGCTCTGCGCTTCGGTCAGCGAGGTGAGCGTCTGTCCGGTGGCCAGCGACTGGCCGAAGAACAGCGAGTTGAGGGTGAGGCCGTTGATCTGGGCGAATTTCGCCTTGCCGCTGATCTTGCCGGCGCCGCGGCCGACCGCGAGCGGAAACTGGTACTGGCCGTGCAGCTCCTTGAGCGTGAAGCTGAAGTCGATGGAGACGTCCTGCAGCGCGCCGAAACGGATCGGCGTCGCGTTCGCGACGTCGCTCCGCGTGCCGAACAGCACGCCGGAGCCGAAGCTGTACTGAGCCATTGAGTATCTCCTTCAGGGAACCAGGATCTCGATCGGCACGATGGCGACCGCCTGGCCGCCGAGCACGCCTTCGTCGGTCTCGACGCGGCCGGCGATCCAGCAATGGGCGACCAGGCCGCCGAGCGTCTGCAGGTTTTCGACCGGGGCCGGCGCCAGCGCCGTCTCGATCGCGTCCAGCAGCGGGTTGATCACCGTCGCCGGCGAGGTCGCGTCGTCCGGCGCCTGGGCATAGACGAAGAGGTCGGCGGTCAGCAGCCAGCGCGGCGGCAGGCCGGGATCGCGCCGGACGCTCTCGGTCTTCTGCACCTGGAAGAGCGCCGGCTGCTCCGATGCGGCGACATCGCTCCAGTGCCGGAGCCGGCGGCTCGCGGTGACGAAGCCCGCGGCGGACGCCACTTTCGCGAAGAGGGTCTGGTAGATGAGCTCGCGGTTCATGGGGCGACCGCCTCGGCGAGCGCCCCTTCGAGAGCATCGGAGATCTCCGGCTGCAGCTCCGCCAGCGCCGAGCGCAGGAAAGAATGCGCGGGGTAGTCGATCTTGCGGCCGTAGGCGCGCACCGCGATCCGCTTCTCGCCGCCGCGCAGCGGTCGGCCGAAGACCTCCTTGATCGTCCGCAGCTGGGCGCTCACGGTCTCGACGCCGGCGAAGCCGTACTCCTGGAACGCCGCATAGGGGAGATCGCTGCCAACGGCCATCGTAACAGCGCCGTCCCCGACCGAGACATCAGCGGCGAGGCTGGCGAGAAGCGCGCCGCTGCGGCTCTGCAGCACCGCGCCGGAGAGCTTCTGCTGC
>DATKPX010000168.1:0-6129 GCA_035523855.1 Allostellaceae bacterium | reverse complement strand
CACCCTTGGTCATGTCGACGTTGGTCGACGTGCCCGCGATCACCGAGGCGCGTGCGAACACGCCGGTGAGGATGGCGCCCAGGATCCCGCCGATCGCATGGACGCCGAAGGCATCCAGGCTGTCGTCGTAGCCGAACAGGTGCTTCACCGTGGTGGCGCCGAAGTAGCAGGCGACGCCGGCGGCGATGCCGATCGCCAGCGCGCCGCCGGGCGCGACGAAGCCCGAGGCCGGCGTGATGGCGACGAGGCCGGCGACGGCGCCGCTGACGATGCCAAGGACGCTCGGCTTGCCGCGCGTCCCCCACTCCGTGAACATCCAGGCGAGCGCCGCCGTGGCGGTGGCGATCTGCGTCACCGCCATCGCCATGCCGGCATTGCCGTTGGCGGCGACGGCGGAGCCGGCGTTGAAGCCGAACCAGCCGACCCACAGCAGCGAGGCGCCGATGACGCTCAGCACCAGGTTGTGCGGCATGAACATCTCGCTGCCGTAGCCCTTGCGCTTGCCGAGCACCAGCGCGCAGACCAGTCCGGCGACGCCGGCGTTGATGTGCACCACGGTGCCGCCGGCGAAGTCGAGCACGCCGGCGTCGTTGAGGAAGCCGCCGGGGCCCCAGACCCAGTGGGCGATCGGCGAGTAGACCAGCAGGCTCCAGGCGCCCATGAACCACAGCAGCGCCGAGAACTTCATGCGATCGGCGAACGCGCCGCAGATCAGCGCCGGCGTGATGATGGCGAAGGTCATCTGGAAGGTCATGTAGACCGATTCCGGAATCGTCGGCGCCAGCGCGTTGACGTTGCTGAGCTCCATGTTCTGCAGGAAGAGCTGGCTGATGCCGCCGAGATAGGGGCTGCCCTCGGTGAAGGCGAAGCTGTAGCCGATGATCGTCCACAGCACCGTCACCAGGCAGGTGATCGCGAAGCTCTGCATCACCGTCGCCAGCACGTTCATCTTGCGGACCATGCCGCCGTAGAACAGCGCCAGGCCCGGGATGGTCATCATCAGCACCAGCGCGGTCGAGGTCAGCATCCAGGCGGTGTCGCCGGAATCGAGCTTGGGTGCGGCGGGCGCCGCGGCATCCGCCGCGGCAGGAGCCGCCGGCGCCGCCGCCTGGGCGAGCGCATGAGCGGCCGGCCATAGAGCGGCGATCGCGATCGCGGCGGCCAGGACCCCTGTCCCCATCCGCCCCTTAGAAGACAGTACACCAACGGTCATGCAAGACCCTCCGTATGCGGTTGCCGGCAGTCCCTCGACGATCCCGCGCGCACGCGCCCCGCGGCTGCCACGAGTTCTCCAATAACAAGAATCGTGCCAAGGGCTTGCCAGGGCCGAGAGGCCCGGCCCGGGCTGATCGGGTGGGCGACGGTTGCTCAGCGATCGCCGCGCCTGCATCGATCGCAAGCATCTGCGCAGAAAATGTGCAGAAAGCGGCTGTCGGCGGGTTGGGCAGCATGCCTTCGTAGGACGCACGCATCGCCGGACGATTGAAACGGGGGGCAATTTTGTGAGCGGCCGGCGGCGGCGCGGGTGATTCGCACTTCCTTAACCCTTGGCGGTCCAAAATCGGCCCATCAGATTACTGGGAGGGTCCCCCACGAGTGGACGACGACAGGGGTCCTGAGGAAAGCCCCGCCGGATTGGCGGGGCTTTTCCATTAATGCCGGATTTCTCCATTCGTTAAGGGCCGGACGCCGATTCTTGACGTCCCTATGCTGTGCAGCCCCCCGTCCCCGGACAGGGCTGGGCTGATTCCGGACGACTCGGCCCACACAGCATAGGGACCGTTCTTGCCGATGCTGGAGCATGTGCGAGCCGGGTGTATTGTCCGCCCATGGCCGCGCCGCATCGCTCTTCCGCCGAGACCGAGCACCATGAGCTGGTGGTCGTCGGCGGCGGCCTCGTCGGCCTCTCGCTGGCGATCGCCGTCGCCGAGGCCGGGCTCGATGTCGCCGTCGTCGATCGCGATGATCCCGACGTCACCGTGACGCCGGGCTTCGACGGCCGCGCCTACGCCATCGCCTACGGATCGCGCCAGGCGCTGGCGGCGATCGGGCTCTGGGAGAAGATGGCGGCGGAGACCTCGCCGATCCTGGAGATCCGCGTCGCCGACGACAGCGCGCCGCTCTTCCTGCACTACGACCATCACGAGGTGGGCGAGCAGCCGCTCGGCTGGATGGTGGAGGACCGCATCCTGCGCCGCGCGCTGCTGGCGCGGGCGGGCGAGCTGCCGCGGCTCCGGCATCTGGCGCCGCTCGCGGTGGCGGATGTAGAGCGGAGTTCCGCCGGCGCGCTGGTGCGCCTCGCCGATGGCCGCGCCATCGGCGCGCGGCTGGTGGTGGCGGCGGACGGCAAGAATTCGCCGCTGCGCCAGGCCGCCGGCATCCGCAGCGTCTCCTGGTCCTATCCGCAGACCGGCATCGTCGTCACCGTCCGCCACCAGCGGCCGCATGAGGGCGTGGCGGTCGAGCATTTCCTCCCGGCGGGACCGTTCGCCATCCTGCCGCTCACCGGCAACCGCTCCTCGATCGTCTGGACCGAGCGGGCGGACCTGGCGCCGCGCATCCTGGCGCTGCCGGCGCAAGAGTTCGCCGCCGAGCTCGGCCGCCGCTTCGGCGATTTCCTGGGCGCGCTCGAGATCCTGGGCCCGCACTGGTCCTATCCGCTGAGCTTCCTCCATGCCGAGCGCTATATCGACGAGCGCCTCGCCCTGGTCGGCGATGCCGCCCATGTCATCCATCCGATCGCGGGGCAGGGGCTCAACCTGGGCCTGCGCGACGTGGCCGCGCTGGCGGAGGTGCTGGTGGATGCGCGCCGCCTCGGTCTCGACATCGGCGACGTCCAGGTGCTGGCGCGCTATCAGCGCTGGCGCCGGCTCGACAACTGGATGCTCTCGGTCGCCACCGACAGCCTCAATCGCCTGTTCTCCAATGCCATCCCGCCGGTGAAGCTGGCCCGCGATTTGGGCCTGGCGGCAGTGAACCGGATGCCGCCGCTGAAGCGGCTCTTCATGCGCCACGCCATGGGCGTGATCGGCGAATTGCCGCGGCTGGTGCGCGGCGAGGCACTCTAGAGCCTTATCGGTTCTGATAGAATCAGAACCGGGCTCTCGTTTTTTGTTTGAGCATGATCTTTTCCGAAAACCGGCATCCACTTTTCGGGATTCTGTGTATGCGCTGCATCGTCGTTTCGCGACCGGAACGACTGTCCGCCGCGTCGGATTTCGGCAGCGCGGATCGTTCCGCTTCCGTAACATCGGCACCTTCACCGCAGAGGAGCCGCCGCCGATGTCGTCATCCGCCCCCTGGGCCCCCACCGGGACCCTTCGCGACCGCGGCTTCGTCGAGCGGCCGGACGCCTCTCTTTATTATGAGGTGTCGGGGAGCGGCCCCGGTCTGATCTTCGCCCACGGGCTCGGCGGCAATCATCTCTCCTGGTGGCAGCAGGTGCCGCATTTCGCCGACCGCTACACCTGCGTCACCTTCTCCCATCGCGGCTTCACCCCGTCGCGGATTGCCGCCGGCGGCGCGGGCGCCGGCGCCTTTGCCGCCGATCTCGCCGCCCTCGTCGATCATCTGAAATTCGACAAGGTGGCGCTGGTCTGCCAGTCCATGGGCGGCTGGAGCGGCCTCGCCTATGCGCAGGCCTCGCCCGAGCGGGTCGCCGCACTGGTGATGGCCTCCACCTCCGGCCGCATCGATTTCACCACCGTGGCGGAGCCCGACGCGCAGCGGCTCCGCCAGTGGGTGGCGAGCTCGGCGGCGGCTCGCAGCGCGATGCTCGCGCAAGGCATCCACCCGGCTCTCGGTGCGCGCGGCGCCCGCGAGCAGCCGGCGCCGCATGGGCTCTATGCCGGTCTCGACCGCCTGACGCCGATCGAGGTGAAGGAGAGGATGCGCGCGGAGATCTTCGGCAACCGCGACCAGCAGGCGGAGACGCTGCGCGCGCTCAAGGTGCCGGTGCTCTATCTCGTCGGCGACGAGGATGTGGTGTTCCCGGCCGAGGCGGCGGTGCCGCTCGCCCGCCTCACGCCCGGCGCCCGCGTCGTCTGCGTGCCGGAGAGCGGCCACTCCGTCTATTTCGAGCGGCCGCGCGAGTTCAACCGCCTCGTCGACGGCTTCCTGGCGCAGACGCTGCAAATTCCGGCGCGGACATGAGCGACCGCGCGAATTGAGATCAGCCGCGCTTCGGCTCGCGCGAGAGGCCGCGTTGCTCGAGCGCCCGCAGGTATTCCTGCCAGCGTTTCTCCTGCTCGTGGCCGAGCGTGTAGAGGTATTCCCAGGAATAGATGCCGGTGTCGTGGCGGTCGTCGAAGATCAGGCGGACCGCATAGTTGCCGACCGCCTCGACGTTGGCGATGCCGACATGGGCACGGCCGTCGACCAGGGTCTTCTGTCCGGGACCGTGGCCCTGCACCTCGGCGGAGGGGCTTTCGACGCGGAGATATTCCGCCGGCAGGTCGAAACGCGTGCCGTCCTCGAAGGTGATCTCGAGGCGCTTCTCCGCCGTCTTGAGGCGGATCTCGGTCGGCCAGTGGCTGGTGCCGAAAGCGCTCACGGCTGCTTCGGCGACTTCTCCGCCTCCTCGAGCGGGCGCGCCTCGTCCACCAGCATGATGGGAATGCCGTCGCGGATCGGATAGGCGAGGCCCGCCTCGAGGCTCACCAGCTCCTGGCGCTCGCGATCATAGCGCAGCGGCCCCTTGGTGAGCGGGCAGACCAGGATCTCCAAGAGGCGCGGATCGATCTCGCTGGCATCGGCCATCTCTCATCTCCCTCAATGCCGGAGCGTGGTCTGCTCGGGCGCCGCTGGCGCGGCTTCCATCTCGAAGAGCGCGGTCAGCAGCGTGGCGCGCGCCGCCAGGCCGTCCGCCTCCAGCAGCGCCTGCTTCTCGCTGGGCGCGAAGGGGCAGCCCATGGCGAGCATGGCGACCAGCGGCTCGTCCGCCATCCCGTTGACGGCGTCCCAGTCGGCGCCGATGCCGCGGCGCTGGAAATAGGGCTTGAGCGCCGCCAGCAGGCGCTTGCGATCGACGTCCGCCGGCGTCTCCGGCGCCGCGAGATCGCGCTCGAAGCGCGCCCAGTCGACGCGCACCCGGCGATAGCCGCGCCGGAGCGGCAGCTCCTCGCGCAGCTCGAAGCGCGCGACACCGGTGAGCGTGATGAGATAGCGGCCGTCCTCGGTCTCGCCGAAGCTGACGATGCGGCCGGCGCAGCCGATGGGGTATGTCGCCGGCTCGCCGGTATCGCCCTTGCCCTCCTGCGGCTGGATCATGCCGATGAGGCGCGGCGGCGCCAGCGCGTCGGAGACCATGGCGAGGTAGCGCGGCTCGAAGATGTTGAGCGGCAGCTTCCCGCGCGGCAGCAGCAGCACGCCGGTCAGCGGAAAGATCGGGATCTCGCCCGGCAGCTCCTCGAACCTCGTGGCGAAGGGCTCCGCCATCCCGTCGCCTCAGGCGAACAGGATCGAGGAGAGCCGCCGCCGCGCCGAGACGGTGAGGGGATCGGTCGGACCCATCGCCTCGAAGAACTTCACCAGCTGCTTGCGCGCCGCCTCCTCGTTCCAGGCGCGGTTGCGCCGGACGATCTCGAGGAGATGGTCGATCGCGCTCTCGCGCTCGCCGGCGGCGAATTGCGCCGAGGCGAGCTCGTAGCGCGCCTCGAAATCTTTCGGGTCGCGCGCGACGCGGGCGGTCAGGTCGCCGAGCGCGCCCTTCGCCTTCTCGCCCGCCTCGGCGAGCTCCAGCGCGGCGCGCGCCGCCGCGATCTCCGCGTGGCCGGCGCTCTCCTTCGGCACGCCGTCGAGCGCCTGCTTCGCCTTGGCGAGCTCGCCGCGGGCGATGAAGCTCTTCGCCAGACCGGCGAGCGCTTCCATGTTGTCGGGCTCGTGCTGCAGGATCTGCGCATAGATGGTGGCGGCGCGGCCGGCATCGCCCGCCGCCGTCGCCTCCTTCGCCATCTCCATCGCCTCCTCGATCGGCGAGGGGCCCTTGGGGCCGGCGCCGGCGGAGAGCCGCTGCACGAACTGCTTCACCTGGCTGTCGGGCAGCGCGCCGACGAAGCCGTCCACCGGCCGCCCGTCCTTGAAGGCGTAGACGGCGGGGATCGACTGGATGCGCATCTGCTGCGCCAGGTC
>DATKPX010000167.1:0-5965 GCA_035523855.1 Allostellaceae bacterium | reverse complement strand
CGCTTGCACTGCGACAGGTGACCTGCCCGCGCCGCTTGCCCGCGCGGCGACTGGTCGCGGCGGCAGGCTTGCGCTACAACTTGGTCGAGAGGTCGGCTTTCTGCGCAACCCGTGGCGTTGGTTCCCAGCCGCGGCGAGGGGGAAATCAGCGGAATGGGCGAGACGGGTGCTCCGTTCGCGGCGGAACGGATGCTGCGAATTCTGCTGGTCTGCTCGCTCCTGATTCCGCTTCTGGTCTTCGCCGGCGGCGCCTATCTGGGATACCGCTCCACACTGGCGCAGGCGCGCCTCGAGCTGCAGCGCTTCGCGGCCACCGCCGAGCTGCAGATCGCCAACATCCTCGACACGCATCTGCTGGCGGCGACCGCGGTCGAAGGGCTGGTCGACGACGTCACCGCGGCGGAAGTCACCACCAACGCCCAGCTCCTCGACCAGCAGGTCACCGCCTCGATCCGGAAATTCCCGCAGGTCCAGGCCGTGTGGCTGCTCGACGAGCCGGGCCACGTCATGCTGGAAGCCGGCCTCGGCGAGCGGGTGGCAGCGCTCGACGCAGCCGCCCTCGATCGCGGCGCCCTGCGGGATCCCGACCACAACGTGGTCTTCAGCAGTCTGCAGGGCGGCCCGGGCAGCGACCGCTTCTACTTCCTGATCGCGCGGCCGGTGCAACATCTTTTCAGCGGCAGCGTCGTCACCGCGGTCGCCTCCGACTATTTCGTGCAGTTCTTCTCACAGCTGCTGGCCCACCGCAGCGATTACGGCGCGCGGGTGCTCCGCCGCGACGGCGAGACGCTGGTGCGCTACCCCGCCATCGATGCGCAGACCGCCGCGCTGCCGCGCGCCAACTCCGCGATCTCCGCGGTCATGCGCGGCGACCTCGACCAGGGCTTCGTCGAGGGCCTGTCGGACACCACCGGGTTCTCCGGCATCATCGCCTATCGCCGGCTCGCCAACTATCCGGTCTACGTGACGGTCGGCCGCAGCTGGGAGTCGATCCTGGCGGAATGGCGCGACCTGATGATGAGCCATCTCTATTTTGGCGTTCCCGCCACCCTGAGCCTGATGGTGCTGACCCTGGTCGCCCTGCGCTATACGCGGCGCGAGACCATGGCGATGGCGCGCGCCCGCGAGGCGATGCGGCAGCGCGAGGCGGCGGAAGAGGCGCTCCGCCAGTCGCAGAAGATGGAATCGCTGGGCCAGCTCACCGGCGGCATCTCGCACGATTTCAACAATCTCCTCACCGTCATCCTCGGCAATCTCGAGACGCTCTCCCGCCGGCTGCCGGAGAGCCAGTCGCATCTGCGCCCGCTGGTCGATCTCGCCACGCGCGGCGCCGAGCGGGCGGCGGTGCTGACCCAGCGCCTGCTCGCCTTCTCCCGGCGGCAGCCGCTGGCCCCCAAGCCGGTCAACCTGAACCGGCTGGTGGTCGGCATCTCCGACCTGCTGGCGCGCACCCTCGGCGAGACGATCGCCATCGAGACGGTGCTCTCCGCCGGCCTGTGGCCGGCATCGATCGACGCCAACCAGCTCGAGAGCGCGCTCGTCAATCTCGCCGTCAATGCGCGCGACGCGATGCCGCGCGGCGGCAAGCTCACCATCGAGACCAGCAACGCCTACATCGATGAGCCCTACGCGGCGGCGAATGCGGACGCGAAACCCGGCCAATACGTCCTGCTGGCGGTCAGCGACACCGGCGTCGGCATGACCAAGGAGGTGATCGCCCACGCCTTCGAGCCGTTCTTCACCACCAAGGAAACCGGCCACGGCACTGGCCTCGGCCTCTCGCAGGTCTACGGCTTCATCAAGCAGTCCGGCGGCCACGTGAAGATCTACAGCGAGGTCGGCGAGGGCAGCACCGTCAAGCTCTACCTGCCGCGCCTCGTCGGCGAGGATGCCGAGGTCGAGCCGCCGGCACCGGCGCGGCCCGCGCCGGCGGCCGGCCGTCGCGAGACGATCCTGGTGGTGGAAGACGATGAGGACGTCCGCGCCTACAGCGTCGACACGCTGCGCGAGCTCGGCTACCGCGTCGAGCAGGCCGCGGATGCGAGGGTGGCGCTCCAGCTGCTCGAGCGGGACCCGGAGATCCGCCTTCTCTTCACCGATGTGGGTCTGCCCGGCGGCATCAACGGCCGTCAGCTGGTCGACGAGGCGCGCCGGCGCCGGCCCGATCTCAAAGTGCTTTTCACGACCGGCTATGCGCGGAACGCCATCGTGCACCAGGGCCGTCTCGATCCCGGTGTCGAGTTGCTCGTGAAGCCGTTCTCCTTCGCCGGTCTCGCCGGCAAGGTACGCCAGATTCTCGACGCGCCCTGAAGCTGCCGTTAGAGGCTGACGGACCGGCGGTCGGTGTGCGGTCGCGTGCACACGATCGCGTGCCCGCCGGCATGCGGGATGCGGTCGAAGGCGCCCTCGTCACCGATCAGCACCCAATGGCCGCCGAGCAGCAATTCGTAGCCTGCCTCGGAGGTCCGGTAATCCGTCACCGCGCAGGTCGTCCGCGCCTCGAGTTCCCCCAGGCCGACCGCCCCGCCGATGTCGCGACCGGTCTCGCCCGGCAGTCCGGCGACGCCGTAGACCACCGCGAAGGACGCCAGTCCCGACAGCAGCGTCAGCACGCTCCAGTTCACCACCATCATCGACTCCTCTTTTCGACGCGCGGCGCGCGAGCGGCCCGGCATTGCCTAGCCGGAGATCCGCGCGTGAATCTGGTCCCAGAGCTGCGGCGTCGCCTGCCCGTCGGCGGTGAGGCCGTTGTCCTGCTGGTAATGGCGGATGGCGTCCTCGGTGCGCGGACCCACTCGCCCGTCCACCGCGCCGGGGTCGTAGCCCAGGCGATGCAGCCCGTCCTGGATGTTGCGTACCAGCGCCGGATTCCCGGTGTCGGTGCTGCCGGTGATGATGGGAGCCGGATGCGCCCGGCCCGAGGAGCCCTGGCGCCAGGCAGGCTTGCCGAGATCGACCTGGCTCGGACTGGTGAGCGCACCGGTGGCGGCGCCGGCGGCGGCCCCGATTGCGGCACCGCCCAGCGGACCGATCGGCGTCACCGCGCCGATCACCGCGCCGGCGCCGGCACCGATCGCGGCGCCGCTGCCGGCGCGATCGCCGGTGGTTTCGCCGCAGGCGGCCAGCGCGAAGGGCAGCGCCAGAGCTGCCAGGAGAAGGGGAGAACGGCGGGGCATGGAACACCTCCGTAGCAGGAAAATGGCGCACGGCTTTAAAGCTGCAACGCGCGATCAACCCCCGCGTTCCTGGCGCCCAAAATTGTCAGCGCCGGCAATGCGCGGAGAACGCGAGGTGGCGGCGGAAACCTCGCCGTGCGGCGCCCGTTCAGTGGAGAGCAAACCCCAACAGAGGAGGTCGCGAATGGCCACAACCAGCCGAACGAACGAGGAAACCCTGCAGAAGCGCGAGACCGGCAACCTCATTGCCGCCGATAAGGTGGAAGGCACCGGGGTCTACAATGCCGCCGGTGACAAGCTCGGCTCGGTCGAGCGCGTGATGATCGACAAGCTCTCCGGCCGCGTCGCCTATGCGGTGATGTCCTTCGGCGGCTTCCTGGGCATCGGCGATCGCCACCACCCGCTGCCCTGGAGCGTGCTGCGCTACGATCCGCGGACCGGCGGCTACGTCGTCAACCTCGACAAGCAGGCGCTGCAGGGCGCGCCGACGATCGCCGAGAACGATGCCAAGTTCGATTGGAACGACCGCAAATGGGGCACCTCGGTGCACGACTATTACCACGTGCCGCCCTATTGGCAGTAAGCGCCCGGGACCCGGCCGCGTCCGCCATGGGCGCGGCCGGCGTCCGCGATCGACCCGCGATCGACCCGCGATCGAGAGGAGACCGGCATGGCGTCCAAGCCGAAGAAGAGATACTGGTCCGCCCGGGTCACCAGGGAGAGCGACGCGCTCGACCTCGAGCATCGCGCCTTCACCCAGCGGAGCCCGCGGCAGATCGCGCTCTCCCTCAAGCGGTCGGCGGAGCACAGCCGGCGCCGCAAGGCCGGCCCTTTCCAGTCGGCGATGTCGATGTTGAACTTCTACATCAACCGCGCCGGCCGCAACCTGCCGGCCTCGCGCAAGCGCACGCTCAATAAGGCAAAGACGGAGCTGCGCCGCCTTTTTCATCGCGACGCCGCCGCCTAGTCCGGCGGCCTGGGCCGGAAAGCCTTGCCAGCCCGGCCGCCGACGCATGATGCTGGCTCCGACGGCGGCGGCGTGCCCGGGAAGCCCGCGCTGCACTGCGGCTTGAGCGATCTTCGGAGGCAGGCGAGGTTCATCGGTGGCACAAGCCCGCAAACCCCCATCGCGGAAGGCCCGCCCGGCACGCAAGCGCGCGCGGCTGCGGAACGATCCGCTCGCCACCTATCGCCGCAAGCGCGATTTCGAGCAGACGCCGGAGCCGGGGCCCGGCCGCCGGGCGCGCGGCGGCGGCGCCCATTTCGTCGTGCAGAAGCACGCGGCGCGCCGCCTCCACTACGATTTCCGCCTGGAGCTGGACGGCACCATGAAGAGCTGGGCGGTGACGCGGGGACCGAGCCTCGATCCCGCCGACCGCCGTCTCGCCGTCCATGTGGAGGATCACCCGATCGCCTACAACGACTTCGAGGGCGTGATCCCCCAGGGCCAGTACGGCGGCGGCACGGTGATGCTGTGGGACCGCGGCGAGTGGGAGCCGCTCGGCGACGCGCGCGCGGACTATGCGGCGGGCAAGCTCAAGTTCCGCCTGCATGGCGCGCATCTCCAGGGCGGCTGGACGCTGGTGCGGATGCGCGGCCGCGCCGCCGAGGAGAAGCACGACAACTGGCTGCTCATCAAGGAGCGCGACGAGTACGCGAAGCCCGGCGACGCTGACCACATGCTCGCCGAGGTGACCCGGAGCGTCGCCAGCGGCCGCACCATGGAGGAGCTTGGCGGCGCCGACGCCCGGGTCTGGCATTCGAACCGCGCCGAGCCCGCGCCCAAATCCAAATCCAAGGCGAAGCCGCGCGCCTACAAGCCGAAAGCCGTGAAGGGTGCGCAGCGCGGCGCGCTCCTGGATTTCGTCGCGCCGGAGCTCGCGACCCTCGTCGACCGGCCGCCGGCGGAAGCGGGCTGGGTGCACGAGATCAAGATCGACGGCTATCGCGCCTATTGCCGTCGCGAGGGCGACGACGTGCGCTTCCTGACCCGCACCGGCAAGGACTGGACCGACCGCTTCGAGCGGCTGGTGGAGCCCGTGCGCGCGCTGCCGGCGCGGAAATTCGCCCTCGACGGCGAGATCACCGTGTTCGGCGAGGATGGCGCCTCGAGCTTCCCGGCGCTGCAGGAGGCGCTCAGCACCGGCGATCAGCGCGCGCTCTCCTTCCTGGTCTTCGATCTCCTTCACCTCGACGGCCAGGACCTGCGCGGCCTGCCGCTCGTCGAGCGCAAGCGGCTCCTCGCCGAGCTGCTGGACGCGGCGCCGGACAAGGGGCCGCTCCGCTACAGCGATCACGTGGAGGCGAGCGGCATCACGGTTTTCCAGCATGCCTGCGACATGGCGCTGGAGGGGGTGGTGTCGAAACGCGCCAACGAACCCTATCGCTCCGGCCGCGTCGGAGGCTGGCTCAAGTCGAAATGCGTGGCGCGGCAGGAATTCCTGATCACCGGCTTCACCCATCGCAAGGGCGACAGCCGCGGCATCGGCGCGCTGCTGCTCGGCTACAACGAAGATGGCAAAGTGGTCTATGCCGGGCGCGTCGGCACCGGCTTCTCGACCCGCGTCTCGCACGAGCTGCGCGAGCGGCTGGAGCCGCTGACCAGCAAGACCGCGCCCGCCAAGGTGCCGGCGGAGGCGCGGCGCGGCGCGATCTGGGTGCGGCCGGAGCTGGTCTGCGAGGTGGAGTTCCTCGCCTGGACCAAGGACGGCGTGCTGCGCCATCCCTCCTTCCAGGGCTTGCGCGAGGACAAGAAGCCGACGGAAATCACGCGGGAGAAGGCGGTGCCA
>DATKPX010000166.1:0-3457 GCA_035523855.1 Allostellaceae bacterium | reverse complement strand
GCGCTGGGCTTCGGCTTCGTGCACGGCATCACCCTCGGCTTCGGCGTGACGCTGATCGGCGAGGCCGTGGACTACGCCATCTATCTCTTCACCCAGACGGCGCCGGGCACCTCGCCCGAGGATACGCTGCGGCGGATCTGGCCGACACTGCGCCTCGGCGTCCTGACCTCGATCGCCGGCTTCAGCGCCATGCTGTTCTCGAGCTTCACCGGCTTCGCCCAGCTGGGCCTGTTCTCGATCGCGGGATTGATCGCGGCGGTCTCGGTCACCCGCTGGGTGCTGCCCGCCCTGCTGCCGCGCGGCTTCGCCGCCGTCGACCCTGGAATCTTCGCGCCGCCGCTGCTGCTGCTGAGCCGGCATGCCCGCTGGCTGCGCGTGGCGATCGCCGGCCTCACCGTGGCAGCGACCGTGCTGCTCCTCCTCCACCGCGGCGGCTTCTGGCAGCAGGACATCTCCAGCCTCAGCCCGATCCCGATCGCCGATCAGCAGCTCGACCGCGAGCTGCGCGGCGAGGTCGGCGCGCCCGACGTGCGCTATCTCCTCGTGCTTAACGCTCCCGGCGAGCAGCAGGCGCTGCAAGCGAGCGAGCGGGCGTCAGGCGTGCTCGACGGGCTGGTGGCGCAGCAGGCACTCGTGGGATTCGACGCCCCCGACCGGTATCTTCCGAGCGAGCAAGCCCAGGCGGCGCGGCGCGGCGCCCTGCCGGATGCGGAGACGCTGCGCCGGAACCTGGAGCAGGCGCTCGCCGGCCTGCCATTCCGGCCCGATCTTTTCGCGCCGTTTCTCGCCGACGTCGCCGCCGCCAAGGCGGCGCCGCTGCTGACCCGCGAGACGCTGCCGTCGAGCTTCGCGCTCAGGCTCGAATCTCTGCTGCTCGAGAGATCGGGGACCTGGACCGCAGTGCTGCCGCTGCGCGGCGTCTCGGATGTCGCGCGGGTGGCGGATGCGGTCACGAAGCTGAACGAGCCCGGCACCACCTTCGTCGATCTCAAGACCGAATCCGATCGCCTGCTGCAGACCTATCAGCAGGAGGCGGTGACCCTCGCCCTGGTCGGCGGGCTGGTGGTGCTGCTCCTGCTCTCGGCAAGCCTGCGTTCGCCGCGCCGCGTCTTCGCCGTGGCGGCGCCGCTGGTCGCGGCGGTGGCGGTGACGGCAGCACTGCTGACCGCAGGCAACAGCAAGCTCTCGATCTTCCACCTGGTCGGGCTGCTGCTCATCGTCGCGGTCGGCTCGAACTACAGCCTGTTCTTCGAGCGCCAGCGGCACGAGGACGAGCTGCGCGAGCGGTCCGTGGCATCGCTGGCGCTCGCCAATCTCTGCACGGTGATCGGCTTCGGGCTCCTCTCTTTCTCCGGCATCCCGGTGCTGCACGACATCGGGATGACCGTCGCGATCGGCGCCCTGCTCTGTCTGGTGTTTTCCGCGGTGCTTAGCGGCGGCCGGCTATCAAACCCATAAAACATATCCGTAACAATGACTTAATCCCCTGGCCAAAGGGCCGGCGGGTTATGCTACGCTGCCCGGCGTGAAAGATAAGATGACAGGGAAGCATATCGGGCGGTGTGCGCTGGCCATTGCCGGCATGGTCGGGCTTGCCGCCTGCAGCACGGCCCATATGGATACCGCGCCCACCGCCTCCACCGAGCAGCTCTACGCCGCGCTCTACCCCTACTACGCCGAGCTCTGCGCCCTCTCCGAGCTCAAGAAGAAGCCGGGCTTCGGCGCCGAGATCAGCAGCGGCATGGGCGGCCATTCCGTCTTCTATCTGAACGGCGTCTGCCGCGATGATCCCGGCGGCTATCCGGAGATCCGGCTCTGCGACGAGGCGACAGCGGGCGCGCACGGGGTCGGCATCAGCGTCAACGCCCATTACAAGAACGCCAACTGGATCGCGACCGAGGACAGGGAATTCTTCTTCCATGGCGGGCTGCAGCCGGGCGAGCCGGTGACGCGCGCCGCCTACGCGCGCACCCAGGCTACCGCCAAGGCGAAGGGCATCCTCGACGGCGTCGAGTTCCATACCGAGGTGCTGGCCGAGGCGCCAAAGGGGATGTCCGAGCGCGACTACAAATACGAGGTCTCGATCGCGACAGACTACGCGATCGGCTTCGGACGCGACCGCTATTGCGCGCGGGTTCCCCTCGACCGCGCGCGGATGGCGCGGATCGTCGACTACATGAACGGCCTCAACGTCGATTATCGCGACGGCAAGAAGGAATTCGACTGGGACGTGCTGCGCAACAACTGCTCCCATGTGGCGCATAACGCGCTGGCGGCGGCCGGCGTCTGGGATGAGTGGGAGACCAACCGCTCCTTCCTGATCTCCGCCTTCGACTTTCCTGTGCCGAAGAACGAGTTCGTCAACCTGATGCAACGCACCAACGACGTGCCCATCGACAGGCTCGACGAAGTCTATGATGACGATGCGGCGCGCCGGGCGCTGATGACGCTGGGGACCCTGCCGAGCGCGCCGGGATCGATCGCCGAGGCGGAGCCGGCAGTGGCGCAGAACGAGGTCTACGACACCGACCTCGCCTTGATCTTCTATGACGACCCCATCACCGGCCGCTACCGGCACCGTTTCGAGCGCATCTTCTCCGAGCCGCGCTACACCGATCTCCGCGCCAACCTGCTGTATTTCGCCGACCGCTACCGGGAGGCCGAGCGCGAGCGGCCGCCCCTCGCCGCCTTCCTCGACCGCCGGCATCCGGTGACCTCGGCGGAGCGCGCGGATCTCACCGCCTTCTACGACCGTTACTACCGCTACGTCGATCGGGAGAGCGCCGCCGTCGCCACCGAGCTTGCCTCGCTGCCGCGCGCGGAAACCGTTCGGCCCGTCGCCATCGGACCCTAGACCAGCAAGAACCTGACGATGCAGCCCCTCGCCCTCAGCCGCTTCTCCATCGTGACCAGCCTCGGCGCCGGCCAGGCGGCCACCGTCACTGCGCTCCGCGAAGGCCGCAGCGGATTGCAGCCCTGCACCTTCGAGAACGTGCAGCTGCCCGCCTATGCCGGGCAGGTCCGGGAGGCGGACGATTTCTCCCTCACCGGCGGGACGGCCGGCTTCGACTGCCGCAACAACCGGCTGGCCGCCCTCGCGCTCGATCAGGACGGGTTCCGCGACGCGATCGCCGCGGCACGGGAGAGATACGGCGCCGGCCGCATCGGCATCTTCCTGGGGACCAGCACCTCCGGCCTGCTGGAGACCGAGACCGCGTTCCGCAACCGCGACCCGGTGAGCGGCGCGCTGCCGGCGAAGTTCGACTATGCGCGGATGCACAACACCTACTCGCTCGGCCGCTTCCTGCGCGACACACTCGGCCTGGCGGGTCCGGCTTCTGTCGTCTCCTCGGCCTGCGCCACCACCGCCAAGGCTTTCGCCAGCGCGTCGCGCATGGTCGCCGCCGGCCTCTGCGACGCCGCCATCGTCGGCGGCGCGGACACGCTCTGTGCCACC
>DATKPX010000165.1:0-5269 GCA_035523855.1 Allostellaceae bacterium | reverse complement strand
ACCCGCCGCCGCCCGCAGACCCGCAAGCGCCGCCGCGAGCCGCTCGCGGTGCTCCTCCGGCAGATCCGGCAGCGCCGCCTGCAGCACCTCGGGATAATCCATCGGCGCCAGCGGGAAGCGATGGTCGTAGTGCCAGAAGCTCAGGCAGCCGGTAGCGGGATCGAAGCGCAGCTCGATCTCGCCGTTCGCCAGCGCGCTGCCATAGTTCTGGCCGAGCACCGGCACCAGCACCTTGCCGGCAAGCGCCGGCCGCGGCGGATTCCAGTCGATGTCGAAATAGCCGGCATAGGGCGAGGCGGCGCCCCATTCCAGGATGTCGAGCCACCAGGGATTGTCGTCGCGGCCGATGCCCATGTGGTTCGGCACGAAATCCAGGATGAGTCCCATCCCGTGCTCGTGCAGGCGCGCGCAGAGCGCATCGAAGCTGGCGCGGCCGCCGAGCTCGGGATTGAGCTGGTTGTGATCGACGATGTCGTAGCCATGGGCGCTGCCGGCGCGCGCCTTGAGGAAAGGCGAGGCGTAGAGATGGCTGATGCCGAGCTCCGCCAGATAGGGGACCACCGCCATCGCCGCGTCGAAGGTGAAGTCCCGGCTGAGCTGCAGCCGGTAGGTCGCGACAGGCGTGTCGGGCGGCGAGCTCGGCGGCATCGCCTAGGCCGCGGCGTCCGCGCGTGGACGCTCGGCCCGCACCGGCTGCAGCAGCCCCTCGATCCCGCCGTCGCCGAAGATGGCCTCGAGATCGCGCGAGAGCTTGCGGCGCCAGTTCGGATATTCGTCGGCGGTGCCCGGCAGGTTCGGCTGATCCCCTTCGCGCGCGAGATCCTCCATCTGCGCCAGGAACAGGCGGCAGGGCGTGCGCGCGAGGAACCGGTAGGCGGCGGCGAGGAGATCCGGTCCGCCATCGACCTGGCGCAGCGCGTCGATCAGGTGCTGACGCTCGCTCTCCCGCGACGATGCCGCGCGCTGCCGCGCCCCTTCGTCGGGATAGAGGCCGAGGGCGCTGCGCGTGGCGAGATCGCGGCCTTCCATGTAGCCGCGGAAGGTCGGCAGATCGTGGGTCGAGAAGGAAGCGACCGCCTCCGCCGGATAGGCTTCCGGCGGCTGGAAGCGGCCCTCGGCGTCAGTGCCGAAGATCAGCAACCGATAGGCGAGGATAGCCTGGGCGCTCATGCGCTCGCGGAATCCCTCCGGCACCGTGCCGAGATCCTCGCCGACGATCAGGCAGCGGTTGTCGATGCTTTCCGCCGCCAGCGCGCCATAGAGCACCTCCAGCGGGAAGCGCAGATAGGCGCCGTCGCCGGGCTTGCCGCCGGCGGGCACCAGGAAGAGCCGGCTCAGCCCCAGGATGTGATCGATCCGTACCGCGCCTGCATGGCGCATGCTGGCGCGCAGGATGCGGCGGAACGCGGCGGCGCCGGTCTGCCGCGTGCGCAGCGGATTGTAGGCGGCGAGACCCCAGTCCTGGCCATTCTCGTTCCAGGGATCGGGCGGCGCCCCGATGTGGAAGCCGGCGATCATGCCGCCCTGCTCCGCCCAGCCCTCGCCGCTCGCAAGCTCGGCGCCGACCGCGAGGTCGATGCAGAGGCCGATCCGCATGCCGGCGGCGCGCGCCGCCGCCGCGCAGGTGCCGAGCTGCGCCTCCGCCTCCCACTGCAGGAACTGGTGATAGCGAATCTCGGCAGCGTGCTGCTGCCGGAAGGCCACCACCTCGGGCGTGTCCGGATGGCGGAAGCCCTCGGCCCAGTGGCGCCAGTCGGTGCCGAAGCCGGGAAGCGTCGAGAGCGCCTGATAGGTGGCGAAATTCAGCAGCGGCGCGCCGCGCTCGCGCAGGAAGCGCTCGAATTCCTGCGCCAGCTCCTGGCTTGGATCGGCGGCGCAGCTCTGCTCGAACTCGGCGAAGACCGCGCGGAAGGCGATCTCCTTGCGCGCGGTCACCGCGCCGTAGTCGACGAGATCGCCGCGGCGGAGCTCGGCCAGCGCCGCCTGGAACTCCGGCGCGGCCACCCGCTCCTGCGCGGCGGCGGCGCCGTGCCAGGCCTGCATGGCGGCAACCTCGATATAGAGCGTGTTGAGGAATTCCCGGCTCGCCGGGGCATAGGGGCTGATGCGGCGCGGCTCGGCGGCGAAGAGCGCGTGGAGGGGATTGAGCGCCGCCACATCGGCGCCGGCGGCGCCGAGCAGCCGGACGAGGCGGCGGAGATCGCCGAAATCGCCGATGCCCCAGTTGCGCGCCGAGCGCAGCGAATAGAGCTGCACCGCGACGCCCCAGCCGCGCTCGCCGCGCGCCATCCAGTCGGGCTGGAAGCAGCGGCTCGCCGCCGGCTCATCCGGCGGGATGGCGGCGGGCGGCCCCAGCGCGTTCAGCAGACGCTCGAGCGTCTGGTCCGGCACCTCGCGCCAGACGCCGAAGGCGTCGTGATAGCCGGTCGCGATGCCGGCTTCGTTGCTGGGACCGAGCAGATCGGGGCGCGTCATGGCGCCTCGCGGAGACGCCAGACGACGCTCCAGGGAGCGAGCCTGCCGTCCGTGGTGGCCTCGCCGACGCGATAAAGCTCGCGCCAGCCTGCCACCGCTTTCTCTACCGACTCGGGGGCCTCGCCGAGGTTGGCGCTCAGCGAGAGCGCGCTGCCATCCGCCAGGATCCAGCGCGCGGTGAGAAGATTGCCGCAGGCCTGATAACCGGCGCCGCTCACCTTGCCGGCGAGACGCGGCACGATCTCGCGATGGCGGATCTCCAGCAGCCGGCGATAGGGCGCCGCGAGGTCAGACCGCGTGGCCTCCGGCCGGCGATCGAGGCGGCTCTGCTCGAAGGTGCCGACATCGATCGGGTCGGGAATGCGCTCGCGCATGGCGGGATCGGCGAAGGCGGGAAAGCGGGCGAACTCCCGACGCCGGCCGTCGCGCACGGCAATGCCGAGCTCGCCCTCGAAGCCGCAGAAAAACAGGAACGGCGTCTCGGCGCCCCATTCCTCGCCCATGAAGAGCAGCGGCGGCGAGGGCGCCAGCAGCAGGATCGCCGCGGCCGCCGCCAACGCCGGTGCCGGCGCCAGCTTGGCCAGCCGGTCGCCGAAGGCTCGGTTGCCGATCTGGTCGTGGTTCTGCAGGAAATTGACGAAGGCGAGCGAGCCGAGCCCGGCGCTCGCCTCGCCGCGCGCCCGGCCGCGATGCTCGGACCATTCGCCCTGATAGGCGAAACCCTCGACGAGGCAGCGACCAAGCCGCTCGATCGGCGCCTCCGCATAGTCGCGATAGTAGCCGGCGGTCTCGCCGGTGAGGATCACGTGGAGCGCGTGGTGGAAGTCGTCGTTCCATTGCGCATCGTAGAGCTCGCGCCCGGCCAGCAGCCAGGCAGCGTTGTCGTCGTTCTCCAGCACCAGATGGCGGTGGCGGCCTGCCGGCGTCGCCGCCCGCACGCGCCGCGCCAGATCGGCGAGGAAATGCGTCTCGCTGTCGTCCTGGATGGCATGCACCGCATCGAAGCGCAGCCCGTCGAGATTGAACTCCTCGAGCCAGTAGAGCGCGTTCTCGATGAAGAAGTCGCGCGCCGAGGCGCCACCGGCAGCGACGTTGATTGCCTGCCCCCAATCCGTATGGCGATCGGAGAAGAAGGGCGGCGCGTAGAGGCCGAGATAGTTTCCCTCCGGTCCGAAGTGATTGTAGACGACGTCGAGGAAGACCATCAGCCCGCGCTGATGCGCGGCCGCCACCAGCCGTTTCATGTCTTCCGGCCGGCCATAGCTGGCATCGGGCGCGAAGGGGAGCACGCCGTCATAGCCCCAGTTCCGCCTGCCGGCGAAATCGGCCACCGGCATCAGCTCGATCGCAGTGATGCCGAGCTCCGCCAGACGATCGAGATCGGCGATCGCCGCCGCGAAAGTGCCGCCGGCGGTGAAAGTGCCGATATGAAGTTCGTAGAGCACGGTCTCGTGCCAGGGCCGGCCGTTCCAGCTCTCGTCGGACCAGTCGAAGCGGCGGGCATCGACGACCTCGCTCGGCCCGTGCACGTCGAGCGGCTGGAAGCGCGAGGCCGGATCCGGCACCGCACGATCGCCGTTGATGACGTAGCGGTAGCGGGCGCCGTCGCCGATGCCGGCGACGAAGGCCTCGCGCCAACCGTCCGCGCGGGTGGTCATCGGTACCAGGCGCTCGGGATCGGAGAGACGAAGGTCGACGCGCTCGGCGCCCGGTGCCCAGAGGCGGAACAGCGTGCCGCCGTCGCGCACCGTGGCGCCGAACGGCATCTCGTGCCGACGGCGGATCATTGGCGCCCTCGGCCCGGTGGCGGATGCACGACGGCGGACGTTCGCTAAGCGACGCTGCGCGCCTGGAAGGGCGCGGTAGCGACGGTTGGGGTCTCCAGGATGGCGATGAAGGAGCGGAACCAGGCCTGGAGGTCGGTGCCCTTGAGGGTGCGCATGAGGGCGCTCCAGCGCTCCAGCCGCTCCTCCAAGGGCATGTAGAGCGCCTCGCGGAGCCGGCTTGCCACCGCCGCCGGGTCATAGGGGTTGACCAGCAGCGCCGCCCCCATCTGCCGCGCCGCCCCGGCGAAGGTCGAGAGCACCAGCACGCCGGGATCCTCCGGGTCCTGGCAGGCCACATACTCCTTCGCCACCAGGTTCATCCCGTCCCTGAGCGGCGTCACGCAGCCGATCTTGGCGAGCCGGTAGTACCCCGCCAGCTTCTCCGGCGAGAACCCCTCGTTGATGTATCGGAGCGGCACCCAGTCCGCGTCGCCCAGATGCGCGTTCATCTCCCCGGCGATCCCGGCAAGCTCCGTGCGCATCTCCCGATAGGCCTCCACCTTGCCCCGGGTCGGCGGCGTGATCTGCAGGAACGAGACCCGACGCCGCTCCTCCGGGTAGAGCGCGAAGAACTGCTGATAGGCCTGGAAGCGCCGCACCAGACCCTTGCTGTAGTCGAGCCGGTCGACCCCGATCACCAGCCGGCTCCCCGCCAGCACCTGCCGCAGCCGCTGCACCGGCCGCGTCGCAACCGCCCCCGCCGCCGCCGCCGCAAACCGCTCCGCGTCGATCCCGATCGGGAACACCCCCAGCCGCACCCGCCGCTCGCCAAAGCGCAGGTCCGTCTGACCCACCACGGTGGCGAAGAGCTCCGCCGTCGCATAGTCCCGGAACCGCAGCAGGTCCTCGTCGGTCTGGAAGCCGATCAGGTCATAGGCCGTCAGGCTCCGCATCAGCTCCCGGTGATTGGGGATGCAGGAGAGGATCGAGCGGTTCGGGAACGAGGTGTGCAGGAAGAAGCCCAGCGG
>DATKPX010000164.1:0-9070 GCA_035523855.1 Allostellaceae bacterium | reverse complement strand
CTCAGGATGAGGCACTTTTCTTCGTGCCGTCAAAAATGCCCCTCATCCTGAGCAAGCGACCGCAGGGAGCGCGTCGAAGGACGCACGATCGCCGGCCCAGCTGGCGCAAGAGGCCGTAAGGCAGGCCCATGGAATTCGACTTCACTCCCATCTGGGCGAGCCGCCTCTATCTGCTGCGGGGGCTCGAGGTCACGCTGCTGCTGTCGCTGCTGACGGTGGCGATGAGCCTGGTGGTGGGCGGCGCCATCGGCATCGCGCGCTGCTATGGGCCGCGCTGGCTCACCGTGCCGCTCACCTTCTACATCGATTCCATGCGCTCGATCCCGGTGCTGGTGGTGCTGGTCTGGGTCTATTTCGCCTTCCCGATCCTGACCGGCCTCACCCTGCCGCCGTTCTGGGCGGCGCTCGCCGCGCTCACTCTCCACATCGCGGCTTACGTGGCGGAGATCGTCCGCGCCGGCATCGGCTCGGTCCGGCCCGGCCAGATGCGCGCCGCCGTGGCGCTCGGCATGTCGCGCGCCCAGGCGGTCAGGAAGATCATCCTGCCGCAGAGCATCGTCCGCATGCTGCCGGCCTTCGCCTCGATCATCTCCATCACCATCAAGGACACCGCGATCGCCGCCGTCATCGCCGTTCCCGAATACATGGAGAGCTCGCAGACGGTGGCGGGGCAGAGCTTCCATCCGATCGAGGTCTTCACCGTGGCGATGGGGGTCTATTTCGTGATCCTGTTCCCGACCACGCGCCTCATCGACAGGGTCTATGCGCGGGTCGCGCATCTGGGGCGGTCGTGAGCTTCGACTGGGGCATCGTCTGGCAGTCGCGCGGGGCGCTTGCCGAGGGCACGCTCCTCACCGTCCTGCTGACGCTCCTCACCATGGCGGTGGCGGTGCCGGGCGGCATCCTCCTGGCGCTGATGCGGCTCTCGCGGCTGCGCCTCGCCCAGGCGGCGAGCGCCTCCTTTGTCGAGTTCTTCCGCAACCTGCCGCTGATCCTGCTGGTCTACTGGGCCTTCTACGTGCTGCCGCTGCTCACCGATCTGGCGCTCTCGCCCTTCGCCACCGGCCTCGTCGCCTTGAGCCTCAACGTCTCCGCCTATAACGCCGAGACCTTCCGCGCCGGCATCGCGTCCATCCGCAAGGGCCAGACCGAGGCGGCGCTGGCCCTCGGCATGAGCCGGTGGGAGGCGATGCGCAAGGTGGTGCTGCCGCAGGCCTCGCGCCGCGTGCTGCCGGTGCTGGCCAGCACCTGGGTCTCGCTCTTCAAGGACACCTCGCTGGTCTCGGTGATCGCGGTGGGCGAGCTCGCCTATACCGCCATGCAGATCCGCGCCCAGAGCTTCCGCGTGCTGGAGATGCTGACGGCGATGGCGGTGATCTACTGGATGCTGGGCTATCCCCAGGCGAAGCTGGTGGACTGGCTGCATCGGAAATTCGGAGTGGCCGAATGACGACACCTGCCGCCGGCGAGCGCGCCAAGGGCAACGGCGCCCAGCCGATGCTCTGCTACCGCAACGTCCGCAAGACCTTCGACACGTTCGTCGCGCTCGACGGCGTCAGCATGGAGGTGCGGCGCGGCGAGGTGGTCTGCCTCATCGGCCCCTCGGGCTCCGGCAAGTCGACCCTCCTCCGCTGCACCAACGGGCTGGAGGAGATCCAGGGCGGCGAGGTGCTGTTCGACGGCGTGGCGCTGCCCAAGGACGAGCAGGGCATGCGCAGGATGCGCCGGCGCATGGGCATGGTGTTCCAGAACTTCGAGCTCTTCCCGCACAAGACCGCCCTCGACAACGTGGCGATCGGCCCCTTGACCGTGCTGCGCATGAGCGAGAAGGACGCCCGCCGGCGCGCCCAGGCGCTCCTCGACAAGGTCGGTCTCGCCGACAAGGCGGGGAGCTATCCCGCCAACCTCTCCGGCGGCCAGCAGCAGCGCGTCGCCATCGCCCGCGCCCTCGCCATGGAGCCGGAGGTGATGCTGTTCGACGAGCCCACCTCGGCGCTCGATCCCGAGACCATCGGCGAGGTCCTGAACGTGATGAAGCGCCTCGCCGAGGAAGGCATGACCATGATCGTGGTGACGCACGAGATGAGCTTCGCCCGCCGCGTCGCCGACTGGGTCGTCGTCTTCGAGCGCGGCGCCCTCGTCGAGCAAGGCCCGCCGGCGCAGATCTTCGACGCGCCGAAAGTGGACCGCACGCGCGAATTCCTGAGCCATCTCGGCTGGGAGGGGTGATGCAGCGCTCCGAGCCCGAAGTCTACAACACCACCTTCTTCAGCCGCTCCTCCTCCACCTTGATCTTCACGCCCGCGCGCTCCTGCTGCAGCAGCATGGCGACGCGGCTGTCGCGGGCCGCCCAGCCGCGGTTCATCGCCTCGGTCATTTCCTCGAGCGTGAGATTGGCGAGGCGCATGGGAACGCCGATCTCGCGGCCAAGCGCGGTCGCCAGCGAGACGTCCTTGTGGGCGAGCTTGAGCGCGAAGGCCGGCGGATCGTATTTGTCCGGCAGGAACTGATCCATGATCCCGTCGAAGGTGCGCCGCCTTCCGGTCGCACCCTGGCGCACCGCCTCGAAAAGCGCGAGGGGATCGACGCCGGCCTTGACGCCCAGGGTGAAGACTTCCGCCAGCGCGGTCTGCAGCGCATAGCCGGCGCAGTTGTGCACGAGCTTCGCCACCGATCCCGCGCCGATCGGGCCGATGTAGCGCGCCTGGTCGCTCATGGCGTCGAGGACGGGCTTGTGCCTGGCGAAGATCGCCTCGTCGCCGCCGACCCAGATCGCGAGCTTGCCGCTCCTGGCGCCGCGCGGCCCGCCGCTCACCGGCGCGTCCAGCATGTGGACGCCCTTCTCGGCGAAGACCGCGTGGATGCGCCGCACCACCGTCGGCGAGTTGGTGGAGAGATCGAAGAACGCGCCGCCCTTGCGCATCGCCGGCAAGAGACCGTTCTTGCCGAGCGCCACCGCCTCCACCTCCGGCGGCCCCGGCAGCGAGGTGAAGACCACCTCCGCCGCCTCGGCGACACCGGCCGGTGAGTCCGCCCAGACCGCGCCCTCCGCCAGGAACGGCTCGGCGGCGGCGCGCTTCACGTCGTGGACCACCAGGCGATGGCCCGCCTTCTGCAGGTTAGCGGCCATGCCGGCACCCATGGTGCCGAGACCGATGAAGCCAAGCTGCATCGCTTCCTCCCTCTGATGTGTCGCTGACGCGGGTCAGCGCTTGTCGAAGACTTCCTTCGCCCGCATGGCGCCGGACATGGCGGTGGGCCAGCCGGAATAGAAGGCGAGGTGGGTGATCGCCTCGATGATCTCTTCCTTGGTGAGGCCGTTGTTGAGCGCGCGCTCCAGATGACCGGGGAGCTGCTCCACGCGGTTGAGCGCCACCAGCGTTGCCACCGTGATCAGGCTGCGATCGCGCTTGGAGAGACCCGGCCGCTCCCAGACATCGCCGAACAGCACCTTCTCGGTGAGCTCGATCAGCTTCGGCGCGACCGGGCGCAGCGCATCGCGGGCGGGATTCGGGGGCGTTTCCTTGACCATGGTGCTTCCTCTCTCTTTCTTTCTCTGCCGATTGGGGCCGCGACCTCACGCGGCAGTGAAGCGCCGCGGCGGACCAGGGGAGCGTGCACCCTTCGCCGGCGCCGAACAAGATTGCTGGCGAAACGTTTCCACGATAGCGTGAGGCAAAGCGGGAGAAGCGCCGGCGCTGAAGCCGGACGCCGAGGGGGAGGCATGAGCGATTTCGGCATCCTGGCCGAGAATTTCTTCCAGGCGCTCGCCGCCGGCCTGCTGGTCGGCGCCATCTACGGACTCATGTGCGTCGGTCTCGGCATCATCTTCGGGGTGATGCGCGTCATCAACTTCGCCCAGGGCGATTTCCTGATGCTGGGCATGTATGCGACGCTCTACCTCACCGGCGCCTTGGCGCTGCTGCCGCTGGCGGGATCCGGCGCCGGCCCCTTCATCGCCGCGCTGCTGGCGGGGCCGCTGCTGTTCGCCGGCGGCTATCTGCTGCACCGCTTCCTGATCTCCCGCGTCACCGGCACGCGCGCCAGCGCCTTCGAGGGCGACGGGCATTACGCCCAGCTCATCCTCACGCTCGGCGTGTCGCTGGTGCTGCAGAACGGCGGCCTCATCCTCTTCGGCTCGACGCCGCAGTCGGTGCGGACGCCGCTCTCGTCGCGCGCCTGGGAGATCCCGCTGCTCTACGATCCCATGAGCTCGATCTTCCTCAACAAGGCGCGCGTCATCGCCGCCCTGGTCTCGATCGTGGTCGGTATCGGCCTCTACTGGCTGGTCAACAGCTCGCGGCTCGGCAAGCTGCTGCGCGCCGCCGCCGACAATCCGCGCGCCGCCACCTATATGGGCATCGACGTCAACTGGGCGCACCGCATCGCCTTCGGCATCGGCATCGGCATCACCGCCATCGCCGGCGGCCTCGTCGCCACCTTCAATCCGTTCCAGCCCTATGTCGGTCTCGACTACGTCATCATCATGTATGCGGGCGTGGTGCTGGGCGGCATGGGCAGCATCCTCGGCGCCTATTGGGGCGGCATGACCATCGGTCTGGTGCAGCAGCTCTCGACCCTGGTGCTGCCGACCCAGCTGCAGAACGCCACCATCTTCGTCGTCTTCCTGCTGCTGGTGCTGCTGCGCCCGCAAGGACTCTTCGGCCGCAGCGCGGAGCGCGTCTGAGACATGGGGGGCCGGCTCGGATTTCCGCTCCTCATCATTGCGCTGATCGCGCTGGGCTGGCTCGGCCTCGGCCTCGTCGTCAGCAACTCCTATTACCAGCTCATGCTGACCCTGGTGCCGATCTGGGCGGTGATGGGCCTCTCCTGGAACCTGCTCAGCGGCTATACCGGCCTCGTCTCCTTCGGCCACGCCTCCTTCTTCGGCCTCGGCGCCTACACCGTCACCATCGCGCTGGTGCAGTTCAACATCACGCCGTGGTTCGGCATTCCCATGGGCATGGTGGTGGGCGCGGCGGCTGGCGTCATCATCGGCTATCCCACGTTCCGGCTGCGCGGCCACTACTTCGCGCTCTCGATGCTGGCCTATCCGATGGCGCTGCTCTACGTCTTCCAGTGGCTGGGCTACCAGGAGGTGCCGCTGCCGATGAAGCGCGAGCATCCCGCCTGGTTCATGCAATTCAGTGACTACCGCGCCTATATCGCCATCGCGGTCGGGCTCATGGTGATGGCGCTGCTGGTCTCGCTCGCGGTCGAGCGCTCGCGCTTCGGCATGTCGCTGCTGGCGATCAAGCAGAACGAGCCCGCCGCCGAGGCCGCCGGCATCGACACGCTGCGCTGGAAGATGCGCGCCATCATGCTGAGCGCGGCGGTGGCGGCGGCGGCGGGCGGCCTCTACGCGGTGGTGCTGCTGGTGGTGACGCCGGACAGCGTCTTCGGGATGCTGACCTCGGCCCAGGCGCTCATTGTCGCCCTCTTCGGCGGCGTCGGCATCCTCTGGGGCCCGGTGATCGGCGCCGCCCTCCTGATCCCGCTCAGCGAGACCCTGCAGGCGGAGCTCGGCGACGTCATTCCCGGCATTCAGGGCGTGGTCTACGGCCTCGCCATCATCCTGGTGATCCTGCTGGCGCCGGAAGGGATCTACTGGCGGCTGCGCGACCGCTTCCATCGCGGCCAGGCGGCGACGACGCTGCCGCCGGTCGCCGTCGAGGCCACGGTGGTGAGGCTTGCCGCGCCCGCCGCGCGCATGCCCATTCTCAAGGTGAGCAGCCTGTCGAAATCCTTCGGCGGGCTGCGGGCGGTGGCAGAGGTCGGCTTCGAGGTCATTGCCGGCGAGATCCTCGGCATCATCGGCCCGAACGGCGCCGGCAAGACCACGCTGTTCAACCTGCTGAACGGCTTTCTCGCCATCGACCGCGGCACGGTGGTGTTCGAGGGGCAGAGCCTGGTGGGTTTGAAGCCCAACCGCATCTGCCGCCTCGGCGTTGGCCGCACCTTCCAGGTGGTGCGCAGCTTCGCCCGCATGTCGGTGCTGCAGAACGTGGTGGTCGGCGCCTATCACGCCGAATCCCACGACGCCGCCGCCTTCGCCGCGGCGCGCGAGGCGCTGCAGCGGGTCGGCATGCTGGATCGCGCCGGCATTCTCGCCGGCAGCCTCACCAACAAGGAGCTGCGGCTGATGGAGCTGGCGCGCGCGCTCGCCGGACGGCCCCAGCTGCTGCTGATGGACGAGCCGCTCGCCGGCCTCGGCGCCGCGGAGGTCGAGGACATGCTGGCGGTGGTGCGCGCGATCTCCGCCGGCGGCGTCACCATCGTCATCATCGAGCACACCATGAAGGCGATGGTGCGGCTCGCCGAGCGCTTCATCGTGCTCAACCACGGCCGCGTGCTGGCGGCGGGCAAGCCCACCGAGGTCACCAGCGACAGCACCGTGGTGGAGGCCTATCTCGGCGCGAAATGGGCTGCGATCCGTGCTGGAGGTTGAAGCGCTCACCGTCACCTATGGCGGCCTCCGGGCGCTCTCGGAGGTGAGCCTCGCCGTCACCGAGGGGCAGTACGTGGCGATCGTCGGCCCGAACGGCGCCGGCAAGACCACGCTCTTCAAGTCGATCTCCGGGACCGTCCGCCCCTCCGGCGGCCGCATCCGCTTCGCGGGTCGCGATCTCCTCAGCGTGCCGCCGGCGGAGCGCGCCCATCTCGGCATCGCCCATGTGCCGGAGGGCCGCCAGGTCTTCAATTCCCTGACCGTGCTGGAGAACCTTGAGATGGGCGCGCATGCCGCCCGCGACCGCCGGACCTTCCCGCGCAACCTCGAGCGCATCTACGAGCTCTTCCCGGTGCTGTCGGAGCGGCGCGACCAGCTCGCCGGCACGCTCTCCGGCGGCGAGCAGCAGATGCTGGCGATCGGCCGCGGCATCGCCTCGGAGCCGCGCCTCCTGATGCTGGACGAGCCCTCCATGGGCCTGGCACCCACCGTCGCCGATCTCATCTTCGACCGCATCGGCGAGCTTCATCGCGACGACGGGCTCACCGTCCTGCTGGTGGAGCAGCGGGTCGCCGAGGCGGTGCAGTCCTGCGATTTCGGCTATGTTCTGGAGACCGGCCGCGTGGTGCTGGAAGGCTCGCACCGCAGCCTGCTCGCGGACGATCGCATCAGGAAGGCTTATCTCGGCATGTGACGGCGACAATCAAACACGGGAGGAACGAGAGATGTCGACAAGACGCAACTTTCTGGGCCTGATCGGCGGCACCGCGGCGCTTGCCACGCTCGCCGCCATGCCGATGCCGGCGGCGGCGGATCCGGCGGAGGTGAAGGTGGCGCTCATCGTGCCGCTCTCCGGCCCCTGGGCGCGCCAGGGCCAGCTCGAGCGCCTGGGCGCCGAGATGGCGATGGACGACATCAACAACGGCGGCGGCATCAAGTCGCTGGGCGGCGCCAAGCTGAAGCTGATCGTCGCCGATGCCGGCGACAGCGCCGAGAAGGCGAAGAACGCGGCGCAGCGCCTGGTGGCGCAGGAGCCCGACCTGGTGGGCGGCGTCGGCGCCTGGCTCAGCTCCTTCACCCTGGCGGTGACCGAGGTGACCGAGCGGGCGGAGATTCCCTGGTTCACCCTCTCCTACTCGGACCAGATCACCGCGCGCGGCTTCCACTACGTGTTCCAGACCTCCGCCACCGCCGACAAGCAGGCGGAGCTGGCGCTCCCCACCATGCTGGCGATGGCGAAGGCGGCCACCGGCAAGCAGCCGACCACCACCGGCATCCTCAGCGACAACACCGCGGCGCCGGTGAGCTTCGTCAAGCCGATGCGCGCCGGTGGCCTCGAGAAGGCCGGGCTCAAGCTGGTGGTGGACGAGACCTATACGCCGCCGCTCTCCGACGCGACGCCGCTGGTCAGCAAGGTGCGCACCTCGCGGCCGGAGTTCCTCTGGGTGATCTCCACCAACGTTCCCGACGACACGCTGCTGCTGCAGAAGCTCTCCGAGATGGGGATCGGCGCCAACAAGCTGCCGGTGGTGGGGAACGGCGCCCACATGGGCGCGCCCGAGCTGCTGAAGACCGCCGGCGCCGATGCCATGGAGGACACCTTCGTCACCGTCGCCAACTGGGCGCTCAAGGGGCAGGAGGAGCTCATCGAGCGCTTCAAGAAGCGGACCGGCGAGCCCTGGCTCACCCAGGACAGCCTATGCGCCTACGGGCATTTCTGGATCATCAAGGACGCGCTGGAGAAGGCCGCCGCCGCCGACCGCCACAAGGTCGCCGATGCCGTGCGCGCCATGGACACCAGCGAGAGCTCGGCGAAGTTCTTCGCCGGCGGCCACATCAAGTTCGACGGCAACGGCCGCCGCGTCGACGCGCCGCTGGTGATCGTGCAGTGGCAGAAGGGCATCCCGGTCACCGTCTACCCGCCGGAATCCGCGACGCACAAGGCTGTCTGGGTCGGGAAGTAGAGGCTAGCAGAGGCGGAGCCAACAACCCCTCTCCGCCGCGAATCGCGGGGGAGAGGGTGCCGAGCGACAGCGAGGCGGGTGAGGTGGAGCTGGGAACGGGAAGAATGAAACTCCCGCCGCGCAAATTCCCAACCGCCGCCACTCCACCTCACCCTCCCACCGCTGTCACGGTGGGCCCCTCCCTCTCCCCCGCGATTCGCGGCGGAGAGGGTTTCTGCGGATCTGTTTGGAGCGTGAACGATGATCGTCGAGCAACGCACATATCTCGTGAAGCCGGGCAAGACGCCGGCGTATCTGCAGGCGGTGGAGACCTTGGGGCTGCCGGTGATGCGGGAGTGCCTGGGCGGGCTCATCGGCTATTTCGTCACCGACGTCGGCCCGCTCAACGAGGTCGTCCATCTCTGGGCCTATGAGAGCCTGGAGGACCGCGCGCGCCGGCGCGCCGCCTGCGCCGCGCATCCGGGCTGGCCGGCCTTCATCGACACGGTGCGGCCGCTGCTGGAGCACCAGGCGAGCCGCGTCATGACGGTGGCGCCCTTCACGCCGATCACGCTCGATGGCATCCGCGCGCTCAACCGCGGCCAATAGGAGAAGCACGATGTCGACGCCGGCGCCCTACGAGGTCTATGCCATCCGCTACGCCCATCACGACCGGCCC
>DATKPX010000163.1:0-16887 GCA_035523855.1 Allostellaceae bacterium | reverse complement strand
CCTCGAGGGCATGGACGAAGCAGCGCACGTCGCGGCCCCGGCGCCTGAGGTCGAGGAGCACATAGGCCACCCGCTGCCCCGGCCCGTGATAGGTGTATTGGCCGCCGCGGCCGGTGCGATAGACCGGCAGCCGGCCGGGCTCCAGCAGGTCGCCCTCCCGGGCGCTGGTGCCGGCGGTATAGAGGGGCGGGTGCTCCAGCAGCCAGACGAGCTCCGGCGCGGTGCCGGCGCCGATGGCGGCGACGCGCGCCTCCATCTCCGCCACCGCCGCCTCGTAGGCGACCGGCTGGTCGCTCACCCGCCACTCCAGCGTCGCCGCGGCCCCGTCCATGCCCTCGCTCGCTTGCTATGACTGCAAGGATTTGGTAATCACGCCCGCGACCGGCGACAAGTCCCATGCGCGCCGGCCCTGCGGTCGTGGCGGAATTGGTAGACGCGCTAGCTTGAGGTGCTAGTGCCCGAAAGGGCTTGGAAGTTCGAGTCTTCTCGACCGCACCAGCCTCCCCAGAGCGGTTTTGCATGCTCGGCGCTGTCGGCTGCCATGCGCTGGTAGGGGATCCCTCCGGAGCCTGAGCAGATGAAGGGTCTGCAGGCCCGCGCCGCGGCAACCGGTGGCGTGACCGCGTGCCGTCGGCAGTGTAGAACCGACTGCGCACCAGGTCGGGGAGGACGTCGTCGATGACGGAGGACTTGCGCGAGAGCGCGCTCGAGTATCACCGGCTACCGACGCCGGGAAAGATCGGCATCGTCGCCACCAAGCCGCTCGCCAATCAGCGCGACCTCGCCCTTGCCTATTCGCCGGGCGTGGCGGAAGCCTGCATGGCCATCGCCGAGACGCCCGCCGAGGCGGCCACGCTGACCGCGCGCAGCAACCTCGTCGGCGTCATCAGCAACGGCACCGCCGTCCTCGGCCTCGGCGCCATCGGGCCGCTCGCCGCCAAGCCGGTGATGGAGGGGATGGCGGTCCTGTTCAAGAAATTCGCCGGCATCGACGTCTTCGACATCGAGGTGAACGAGCGCGATCCGCAGAAGCTGGTCGAGATCATCGCCGCCCTCGAGCCCACCTTCGGCGGCATCAACCTCGAGGACATCAAGGCGCCGGAGTGCTTCGAGATCGAGGGCAAGCTCCGCGCCCGCATGAAGATCCCGGTCTTCCACGACGACCAGCACGGCACCGCCATCATCGTCGGCGCGGCGATCCTGAACGGGCTGCGCCTGGTCGGCAAATCCCTCGCCGATGTGAAGCTGGTGACCTCGGGCGCCGGCGCCGCGGCGATCGCCTGCCTCGATCTGCTGGTCGACATGGGTCTCAAGGTCGAGAACATCATCGTCACCGACCGCTACGGCGTCGCCTACCGCGGGCGCAAGGAGGAGATGGATCCGCGCAAGGACCGCTACGTCAAGGAGACCAACGCCCGCACGCTGGATGACGTCATCGGCGGCGCCGACGTGTTTCTCGGCCTCTCCGCGCCCGACGTGCTGAAGCCGG
This sequence comes from Allostellaceae bacterium, assembly GCA_035523855.1. Classification (GTDB taxonomy): domain Bacteria; phylum Pseudomonadota; class Alphaproteobacteria; order ATCC43930; family CGMCC-115725; genus DASZHJ01. The sequence goes on along the minus strand of DATKPX010000163.1, from coordinate 15,398 downwards.
AGATGCTGGCGCGCATGGCGGCAAAGCCGCTGATCCTGGCGCTCGCCAACCCCGTTCCGGAGATCCGGCCGGAGCTGGTGAAGGAGGTGCGGCCCGACGCGCTCATCGCCACCGGACGGACCGACTATCCGAACCAGGTCAACAACGTCCTCTGCTTTCCCTTCATCTTCCGCGGCGCTCTCGATGTCGGCGCCACCACCATCAACGAGGCGATGAAGCTCGCCTGCGTGCGCGCGCTGGCGGATCTCGCCCTGGCGGAGCCCTCGGATGTGGTGGCCGCCGCCTACGGCGAGGCGGCGCTCACCTTCGGGCCCGACTATTTCATCCCGAAACCTTTCGATCCCCGCCTGATCCTGGAGCTGGCGCCGGCGGTGGCGAAGGCGGCGATGGAGAGCGGCGTCGCCACCCGGCCGATCCACGATTTCGAGGCCTATCGCGGGCGGCTGTCGCAGTTCGTGTTCCGCTCCGGCCTCGCCATGAAGCCGATCTTCGAGCATGCGCGCCAGGAGCCGAAGCGGATCGTCTACGCCGAGGGCGAGGACGAGCGGGTGCTGCGCGCGGTGCAGCAGGCGATCGACGACGGGCTCGCGCGGCCGATCATCATTGCCCGCCGCGCGGTGGTGGAGCGCCGGATCGAGCGGCTCAACCTGCGCCTCAAGCTCGGCGACAACGTCGAGCTCTGCGATCCCGAGGCCGATCCGCGCTTCGGCGACTACTGGTCGCTTTACCACGGCCTGATGGAGCGGAAAGGCGTCTCGCCGGAGCTGGCGCAGCGCATGGTGCGCACGCGCCCGACCGTCATCGCCGCTCTCATGGTCCGCCGCGGCGAGGCGGATGCCCTGCTCTGCGGCGCCATCGGCCAGTATCGGCGCCATCTTCGTCACGTGGTGGACGTGCTCGGGCTCGAGACAGGCGTGACATCGCCGGCGAGCCTCGATGTCCTCATCATGTCCAAGGGCACCTATTTCCTCTGCGATACCCAGGTGACGGACGATCCCAGCGCGGCGCAGGTGGCGGAGATGACGCTCCGCGCCGCCGACGCGGTCCGGCATTTCGGGATCGAGCCCAAGGTGGCACTGCTCTCGCATTCGAATTTCGGCAGCTCCGACAATGCCGCCGCGCGCAAGATGCGGGACGCGCTGATGCTGATCCGCGAGCGCGCGCCGGAGCTCGAGGTGGAGGGCGAGATGCACGCCGACGTGGCGCTCGCCGACGACATCCGCCGCCGCGTCTTTCCGAATTCGCGCCTCAAGGGCGCCGCCAACCTGCTGGTCATGCCGACGCTCGACGCGGCCAACATCACCTTCAACGCCCTCAAGGTGCTGGGCGACGGCCAGCCGATCGGGCCGGTGCTGCTGGGCGTCGCCAAGCCCGCCCATATCGTGACCCCGTCGGTGACCGTGCGCGGTCTGCTCAACATGACCGCGATCGCCGGTTATGACGCCCAGGTCGCCGCGGAGGCGGCGGGGCCGGCTTAGATGGCGGTCGACGACAGCGCCCTGCTGCAGGCGGCCGAGGCGGCGCTGCGGCAGGCCTATGCCCGCTACTCGCGCTTCCGTGTCGGCGCCGCGCTCCTCACCGCCGGCGGCCGGGTGTACCGCGGCTGCAATGTCGAGAGCATCTCCTTCCCGGTCGGCCAATGCGCCGAGCGCAACGCCATCGCCGCGGCGGTGCTGGAGGAGGGACCCGCGATGCGGATCGCGCGGCTGCTGGTGACGGCGGAGTATCGCGGGCAGGTCGCGGCTTGCACGCCCTGCGGCGCCTGCCGCCAGGCGATCGTCGAATTCGGCGCCGATGCCACGGTGCTGTTCCGCGACGCCGGCGGCGCTCTCCTCGTCAGGTCCGCGGCGGAGCTGCTGCCGAGCAGCTTCGGCTTCGGCGACAAGGGATAGGGGCGCTCAGCACCGCACCACCAGGCAGCGGGCGAGAAGATCGTGCAGCGCCTGCTTGCGGCGAGTGAAGGCCGCGAGCACGAAGCCGAGGCCGAGGAGGGCGGTGGAGAGGACCTTCCCCGCCTGGCGGCCGAAGGAGCGCCAGAATCCCACCCGCTCGCCGGCGAAGCTGGTCACCTTGATCGCGAGCGCGCGCTTGCCGAACGTCGCCTGATGGGAGCCGCATTCGAGGATCGCGTAGTAGAGCCAAAGCACCGCGACGCTGAGCGGTTTTACCGCGACGTAGGCGAGGTCGAGATAGCGCGAGACCGCGCGATCCATGTCGCCGCTCAGCAGGACGTAGACGACCCCAACGCCGAACACCGCGGCGGCGAAGACGGCGATCACGATGAGATGGTCGATGGCGAAGGCGGCGAGCCGGCGCCAGAAACCGGCATAGCGGAAGGTCGTGCTCGCCGTATCGCTCATGCTCCCTTCCCCAGCCCGACGCGCCGAGGGACGGAGCGCGGCATCCGATCGCGGGCTCGCGAGGTGCCACTATCTCAAGAGCATTGCCGGCAGGCAACCGCGTGACGCCACCGCGCCGAAGAGAAACGGCGCCGCGCGGTCAGGCGCGGCGCCGTGCCAGGTCAGATGTGACGATGATGGTGGTGGTTTCCGCCCATCATGTCATCGGCGCTCTTCTTCTGATCGTCGCTGAGCGAGTTATAGAGCGGCCGGAAGGCGGCGAGGAAGCGCTCGGTTCCCTGCGCCCGGAGCTGCGCGAACTTGGCGTGGCTCTCGAGACGCTCGATGGCGGTGGGCTTCGGCGCATTGGGATCGCGCCGCAGCTGGCCCATGGCGTCGTCCACCTGCTTGGCATTGTCGCGCATGGTGTCGGCGACCTTGTTCCAGAGCGGCAGCTGGGCGTCGGTGATCTTGAGCTCGGCCTTGAGATAGGCGATGCGGCCCTCGACGTGGCGGCCGGGGGTGAAGGCGGCGCGGGAATACTGGTGCTGCGCCTGCGCATCGGCGTCGATCGGCGCCAGGGCGACCGCGGTCCCGCCAGCCAGGACGGCGGCGAGAGCGAGGGCGGTGAAGGTGCGGCTGGCCATGGGTACCTGTCTCCTGGTTGGGGCTCTGGGCGCCCATCCACAGGCGCCCATGATGCTTTTTCTATGGGCGGCCCGCCGCAACTATCCCCTCGAATAAGCGCAGTCTTCGATTACAAAGCGGTAAGCCCGCGGCCATGAATCCGCCACTAACCGCGACGCAATCGCTCGGCTTTTCGAGGCTTGGCGGATGCGGGTAGACTGCCGGCGAAGCCACCGGAGGCGACGCGACATGGCCAGCAACCGCTATCCCACCCTCGACTTTGATCTGCCGCCGGAGATCGACATGCTGCGCGAGAGCGTGCGCGGCTTCTCCGAGGCGAAGATCGCGCCGCTCGCTGGAGAGATCGACCGCACCGACCGCTTCCCGCGCGAGCTCTGGCCGGGAATGGGCGAGCTGGGCCTGCACGGCGTCACCGTCGAGGAGGAGTTCGGCGGCACGGGTCTCGGCTACCTCGCCCATTGCGTCGCCATGGAGGAGGTGAGCCGCGGCTCGGCCTCGGTGGGGCTCTCCTACGGCGCCCATTCCAATCTCTGCGTCAACCAGATCCGCCGCAACGGCAGCGAGGCGCAGAAGCGGAAATACCTGCCGAAGCTGATCTCCGGCGAGCATGTGGGCGCGCTCGCCATGAGCGAGCCCGGCGCCGGCTCCGACGTGGTGGGAATGCGGCTCCGCGCCGAGAAGAAAGGCGACCGCTACGTCCTCAACGGCAGCAAGATGTGGATCACCAACGGACCCTACGCGGACACGCTGGTGGTCTATGCCAAGACCGATCCCAATGCCGGCCCGCGCGGCATCACCGCCTTCCTGATCGAGAAGGGCATGAAGGGATTCTCCACCGCGCAGAAGCTCGACAAGCTCGGCATGCGCGGCTCGCCGACCTGCGAGCTCATATTCCAGGACTGCGAGGTGCCGGCGGAGAACGTTCTTGGCAAGGTGAACGAGGGCGTGCGCGTGCTGATGAGCGGTCTCGACTACGAGCGCGCGGTGCTGGCGGCGGGGCCGCTCGGCATCATGCAAGCCTGCCTCGACGTGGTGATCCCCTACGTCCATGAGCGCAAGCAGTTCGGCCAGGCGATCGGCGAGTTCCAGCTGATGCAAGGCAAGCTTGCGGACATGTACACGACCCTCAACGCCTCCAAGGCCTATGTCTATGCGGTGGCGCGCGCCTGCGATCGCGGCCAGACCGCGCGCAAGGACGCCGCCGGCGCCATTCTCTACGCGGCGGAGAAGGCGACCCAGGTGGCGCTCGATGCCATCCAGTGCCTGGGCGGCAACGGCTACATCAACGATTTCCCGACCGGCCGCCTGCTGCGCGACGCCAAGCTCTACGAGATCGGCGCCGGCACCTCGGAGATCCGCCGCATGCTGATCGGCCGCGAGCTCTTCGAGGAGACGACTTAGCCGGAGCATTTTCCGCCGAAGCGGAAGCGGGTTCGGCGCAGAAAATGCAACCCGACAACGACTCTAGGGCGTGTCCCGATTCATTCTAATCGGGACACGCCCTAGCGAAGCTCCACCGTCACCCAGCTCTCGAAGCAGTTCCCGCCGGCGAGCGCCATGACGCCGATGGTGGCGCGGCCGCCGATGCCGCGATCGGCGCCGAAGACCTCCATCAGGAGATCCGAGAGGCCGCTCGACACCTGGTGCACCTCGGTGAACTCCGGCGTGCAGACGACGAAGTTCAGGCTGCGCACGATCGATTTGACGTGGTCGAGATCGCCGACCGCCTGCCTGATGCCGGCGATGACGTTGATGCCCGTGAGCCGCGCCGCCTCGCGGCCCTGGGCCACGGTGAGGTTGGCGCCGAGCCGGCCGGGGAACATTACCTCGGCGCCGCGCTGCGGCACGTGCCCGGAGAGAAACAGCAGATTGCCCGCGATATGGAACGGTTTCATCGAGCCATAGGAGGCGCCGTAATACCCGTCGCGGATGAAATCGGGCACATCGAGCCCAAGCTCGGCCACGCGTTGCTCGATGGTCATGAGCCCTCCGCTTCGTGATGCTCCGGGAGGGCATGCTAGTTCGATTGGCGGCTCGGCGCGAGCAATGCATCGTCCAGCTTTCCCCATCTCGTCGTTATGGCTGCCATGAGGCAAATCAATTGACCGCGCGGGCTCGGGCCGGCGTAGTATCGGCATGGCTGCGTGAGGAGGGACCATGCCGCGTCGTCTGATTTCTTCCGGCTCGGGCTTCGAGCGTACCGTCGGCTACAGCCGAGCTGTCGTCGACGGCGATTGGATCTTCGTCTCCGGCACCACCGGCTTCGACTACAAGACCATGACCATCGAGGGCGATGCGACGGCGCAGACGCGGCAGACCTTCAAGAACATCGCCACGGCGCTGGCGGAGGCAGGCTCCAGCCTCGCCGATGTCGTGCGCGTGCGCTACTACCTGACGGACGCTGCCGACTGGCCGGTGCTGGGCCCGGTGTTCGGCGAATTCTTCGGCGAGGTGCGGCCGGCCGCCACCGCCATCGTCTGCGACCTCGCCGATCCCCGCATGAAGATCGAGATCGAGGTGACGGCGAAGCGCAGGGCGTAGCGAGGCGCAGGGCCGATGCTGCTCAGCCAGGAACAGACGATCATCCGCGACACCGCGCGGAGCTTCGCGGCTGAGAAGCTGCGGCCGCATGCGGCGGAGTGGGACCGCGCCGGCACTTTCCCGAGAGAAGCGCTGGCGGAGATGGCCGGCCTCGGCTTCCTCGGCATGATGGTGCCGGAGAAATACGACGGTGCCGAGGCCGACCACGTCTCCTATGCGCTGGCGCTGGAGGAGATCGCCGCCGGCGACGGCTCCTGCTCCACCATCATGAGCGTGCACAATTCCGTGGGCTGCCTGCCGATCCTCAAATTCGGCACCGAGGAGCAGAAGCGGCGCTTCCTGAAGCCGATGGCGCGCGGCGCGATGCTGGCGGCCTTCTGCCTCACCGAGCCGGAGGCGGGCTCCGACGCCTCGGGCATCCGGACGCGCGCCGAGAAGCGCGGCAACCGCTTCGTCCTCAACGGCACCAAGCAGTTCATCACCTCGGGCACCGAGGCGGATGTGGCGATCGTCTTCGCGGTCACCGATCCGAGCGCGGGCAAGAAGGGCATCAGCGCCTTCATCGTGCCGACCGGCAGCGCCGGATACAAGGTGGCGCGGGTCGAGGAGAAGCTGGGCCAGCGTGCCTCCGACACCGCGCAGATCGTCTTCGAGGAGCTCGAGCTGGCGCCCGACCTGCTGCTCGGCGAGGAGGGGCAGGGCTACCGGATCGCGCTCGCCAATCTCGAAGGCGGAAGGATCGGCATCGCCGCGCAGTCGATCGGCATGGCGCGGGCCGCCTACGAGGCGGCGCTCGCCTACGCGAAGGAGCGCAAGTCCTTCGGCGTTCCCATCATCGAGCATCAGGCGGTGGCCTTCCGGCTCGCCGACATGGCGACGCAGGTGGAGGTGGCGCGGCAGATGATGCTGCACGCCGCCGTCCTGCGCGACGCCGGCCAGCCCTGCATCAAGGAGGCCTCGATGGCGAAGCTCTTCGCCTCGGAGATGGCGGAGCGCGTCTGCTCCGCCGCGATCCAGACCCTCGGCGGCTACGGGTATCTCGCCGATTTCCCGGTGGAGCGCATCTATCGCGACGTGCGGGTGACGCAGATCTACGAGGGCACCAGCGACATCCAGCGCCTGGTGATCAGCCGCGAGATCGCCCGCCCATGACCCGCGCCATCGATCACCTCGTGCTTGCCGCGGGCGATCTCGATGCGCTGCGCGACGTCTATGGCCGCATGGGCTTCACCTTGACGCCGACCGCCCGCCATCCCTTCGGCACAGCCAACAGCCTGGCGCAGCTGCACGGCAATTTCCTGGAGCTGCTGGCGGTCGCCGATCCCGCGCGGATCCCGCCGGCGACGCCGGGCCATTTCAGCTTCGGCGCCTTCAACCAGACTTTCCTCCGGAAATATCAGGGCATGTCGATGCTGGTGTTCGACAGCCAGGATGCGCGCCGCGACCGGGCAGAGTTCGCCGCGCGGGGCCTCGAGACCTACGCGCCCTTCGATTTCTCCCGCCAGGCCAAGCTGCCGGACGGGCAGGAGGTCGAGGTTTCCTTCTCGCTCGCCTTCGCGACCGATCCGCGTGTTCCCGACGCTGCCTTCTTCGCCTGCCAGCAGCACACGCCGCAGTATTTCTGGAAGCCCGAGTACCAGCGTCACGCCAATACCGCGCAGGCGGTGGTGGAAGTGGTGATGATGGCGAACGATCCCGGCGGTCTCGCGGAGCTCTTCGGCAAGCTGGTCGAGCCCGCGGCCGTGCGACGGAGCGAGGGCGCGCTCAGCGTGAGCCTCCGGGGCGGGATGATCAGCATTCTTGATGCGATACGCCTCGACGCCCGCTTTCCGGGCCGTCGTCTCCGCGACGTGCTGCGCAAGCCCTATTTCGCCGGCTATAGCGTGAAGGTCGCGGACCTTACCGCGGCGGAGGCCGCGCTGCGGCAGGGCGGCATCAGCTTCGAGCGCTTCGGGGCGCGGCTGCAGGTGGCGGCGGAGCAGGCCTTCGGCGCGGTGGTGGAATTCGCCGGCTAGTCAGGCGGCGAGGATCTGCAGGAATAGCTCGCGGTCGATATTGGCGCCAGACTGGATGACGGCGACGCGCCTGCCCTCCATGCGCTGCCGCTCCTGCAGCAGCCCGGCAAGCGCCGCGGCGCCGGCACCCTCCGCGAGGTTGTGCGTGTCCGTATAGAGATGCCGGATCGCGGCGCGGATCTCGTCCTCGCTGACGGTGACGATGCGTTCGGCGCCCTTCAGGATCACGCTCAGCGCCTCCGCGTTCGGCACCCGACAGGCAAGCCCATCGGCCAGCGTGTCGGCCGAATTGGTGGAGATCGGCTCGCGGGCATTAAACGAGAGCGCGTAGGCCGGTGCTTCTGCCGCCACCACGCCGACGATCTTCGTCTTGAGGCCGAGCGCGTCGCGGGCGGCGATGGTGCCGCAGATGCCCGACCCGAGACCGATCGGCACATAGACCGCGTCGAGATCGGGCACCGCGCGGAAGAGCTCGAGCCCATAGCTCGCCACCCCGGCGGCAAGCAGCGGATGGAAGGACGGCATCATGTGCAGGTCGCGCTCCTGCGCGAGCACCTGGGCATGCTCGAGGGCCGCCTGGAAATCGTGGCCGTGCTCGACGAGCGTGGCGCCGAGCGCGTGCATGGCGGCGTTCTTCTCGCGGCTGTTGCCGTGCGGCACCACGATGGTGGCGGGGATGCCGTTGCGCCGCGCCGCCAGCGCCACGCTCTGGCCATGGTTCCCGCGTGTCGCCGCGATCACGCCGGAGATGTCGGGCTCGCGGCGCTTCAGATCGGCCATGTAGACGAGGCCGCCGCGCACCTTGAAAGCGCCGATCGGCGTGTGGTTCTCGTGCTTGACCCAGACCTCGGCGCCGACGCGCTCGCCCAGCAATGGCCAGGCGATCGCCGGCGTCGGCGTCACCACCCGATGGACGAGATCAGCGGCGGATTTGAGATCGGCGAGGGTGAGCATGGGCCTCCCAGCGGCTGATACCGGCCATTTCCCCGTTTTTCCCTTGCCGGGTCAAGCGCTCTTGAGCAAGGTGTCCCGCCAGGAAAACGCTCCAAGCGACTCGCCGGAGAATCCAGCGATGACCGTCCTCAAATCCGCCGTCGATGCCCGGTCTCCGGGCTTTCTCGACAACAAGGCGGCGATGAGCGCGCTGGTAGACGATCTCGGACGTCGGGTGGAGAAGATTCGCGAGGGCGGCGGGGCGGAGGCGCGCCAGCGCCATCTCGGCCGCAACAAGCTGCTGCCCCGCGACCGCGTGCGGACGCTGCTCGATCCCGGCGCGCCCTTCCTCGAATTCTCCCAGCTCGCCGGCTACAAGCTCTATGACGACGAGGTGCCGGCGGGCGGCATCATCACCGGCATCGGCGCGGTGATGGGGCGCGAATGCGTCGTCATCGTCAACGATGCGACGGTGAAGGGCGGAACCTATTTCCCGATCACCGTGAAGAAGCATCTGCGCGCCCAGGACATCGCGCGGCAGAACAACCTCCCCTGCATCTACCTCGTCGATTCCGGCGGCGCCAACCTGCCCAACCAGGACGACGTGTTTCCCGACCGCGATCATTTCGGCCGCATCTTCTTCAATCAGGCGACCATGTCCGCAGCGGGCATTCCGCAGATCGCTGTCGTCATGGGCTCCTGCACCGCGGGCGGCGCCTATGTGCCGGCGATGTCCGACGAGAGCATCATCGTGCGCAATCAGGGCACCATCTTCCTCGGCGGGCCGCCGCTGGTGCGCGCCGCGACCGGCGAAGTGGTGACCGCGGAGGAGCTCGGCGGCGCCGACGTGCACAGCCGCGTCTCCGGCGTCACCGATCATTACGCTCTCGACGACGCGCACGCGCTCGGCATCGCGCGGCGCATCGTCGGCCATCTCAACCGGCCGAAGCGGGTCGGCGCCGAGATCGTGGCGCCGCGAGAGCCGCTTTACGATCCAGCGGAGGTCTACGGCGTCGTCCCCTCGGATACCCGCAAGCCCTATGACGTGCGCGAGGTGATCGCGCGGCTGGCGGACGGCAGCGAGTTCGACGAGTTCAAGCGGCTCTACGGCGAGACGCTGGTGACCGGCTTCGCGCGGCTCTGGGGCTATCCCGTCGGCATCGTCGCCAACAACGGCATCCTCTTCTCCGAGAGCGCGCTCAAGGGGGCGCATTTCATCGAGCTCTGCGCCCAGCGCGGCATTCCCCTCATCTTCCTGCAGAACATCAGCGGTTTCATGGTGGGGCGCAAATACGAGGCCGGCGGCATCGCCAAGGACGGTGCCAAGATGGTGACCGCGGTCGCCTGCGCCAATGTGCCGAAATTCACCGTCATCATCGGCGGCAGCTTCGGCGCCGGCAATTACGGCATGTGCGGCCGTGCCTTCGATCCGCGCTTCGTCTTCATGTGGCCGAACGCGCGGATCTCGGTGATGGGCGGCGAGCAGGCGGCGGCGGTGCTGGCGCAGGTGCGGCGGGACAATCTCGAGAGCCGCGGCCGCAGCTGGAGCGCCGCCGAGGAAGACGACTTCAAGGCGCCGATCCGCGCCCAGTACGAGGAGCAGGGGCATCCCTATTACGCCAGCGCGCGGCTCTGGGACGATGGCGTCATCGATCCCGCGGAGACGCGTCGCGTGCTGGCGCTGGCGATCTCGGCGAGCCTCAACGCGCCGATCGCCCAGACCCAGTTCGGCGTCTTCCGGATGTGAGGAACATGAGCGAGACCATCCTGGTTGCCATTGACGACCGTGGCGTCGCCACCGTGACGCTCAACCGTCCCGATGCGCACAACGCTTTCGATGAGACGCTGATCGCCTCTCTCACCGAGATCCTGCAGACTCTCGAGGCGGATCCCGCCGCGCGGCTCATCGTGCTTACCGGCAACGGCCCCAGCTTCTCCGCCGGCGGCGATCTCAAATGGATGCAGCGGGTGGCCGCCTACACTCAGGCGGAGAACGTCGCCGATGCGGCCGCGCTGGGCCGGCTGATGCGAACCCTCAACCTGTTGGCGAAGCCGACCGTTGCGCGCGTGCAGGGCGCGGCCTTCGCCGGCGGTCTCGGCCTCGTCGCCTGCTGCGACATCGCCGTCGCTTCGGAGCAGGCGATCTTCTGCGTCTCCGAGACCCGGCTCGGCCTGGTGCCCTCGGTGATCAGCCCCTATCTCGTGCGCGCCATCGGCGCGCGCGCGGCGCGGCGCTATTTCCTCACCGCCGAGCGCTTCACCGCGCTGGAGGCGAAGCGCCTCGGCCTCGTCCACGAGGTGACCTCGGCACAGCAGCTCGACGCCACGGTGGAGCGCCTGGCGGTGGCGCTGCTCGAAGGCGGCCCCGGCGCCCAGGCGCGCGCCAAGCGCCTCATCGAGGAAGTCGCCGACCGGCCGATCGGCGACGCCATCGTCGATCTCACCGTGCGGGTGATCGCCGAGGCACGCGCCTCGACGGAGGCGCGCGAGGGGCTCACCGCCTATTTCGAGCGCCGGAAGCCGAGTTGGCGGCGCTGACGGGCCAACCCTTGTTCCACAAGATCCTGATCGCCAATCGCGGCGAGATCGCCTGCCGGGTCGCGCGCACCGCGCGGCGCCTCGGCATCGCGACGGTGGCGGTCTATTCCGAGGCCGACCGCGATGCGCTCCACGTGGCGATGGCGGACGAGGCAGTGGCGATCGGCCCGGCGCCGGCGCGTGAGAGCTACCTCCTCGGCGAGCGCATCCTCGCGGCGGCGCGCGCGAGCGGCGCCGAGGCGATCCATCCCGGCTACGGCTTTCTCTCGGAGAACGCGGATTTCGCCGAGGCCTGCGTCAAGGCGGGGCTCGTCTTCATCGGGCCACCCGCCTCGGCGATCCGCGCCATGGGCGACAAGGCGGCCTCGAAGGCGCTGATGGAAAAGGCGGGCGTGCCGATCGTGCCCGGCTATCACGGCGCCGAGCAGGCGGAGAAGAAGCTGGCGCAGGAGGCGGAGCGCATCGGCTTCCCGGTGCTGATCAAGGCCTCGGCGGGCGGCGGCGGCAAGGGCATGCGGATCGTCGAGCGGACGTCTGATTTTGCCGCCGCGCTTGCCTCCGCCAAGCGCGAGGCGAAGGCCGCCTTCGGCGACGACCGCGTGCTGATCGAGAAGTATCTGACGCGGCCGCGGCACATCGAGGTGCAGGTCTTTGCCGATGCGAAGGGAAACACCATCCATCTCTTCGAGCGCGACTGCTCGATCCAGCGCCGCTATCAGAAGGTGGTGGAGGAGGCGCCGGCGATCGGCCTCGATCCCAAGCGGCGCAGCCGCCTCTGCGCCGCCGCGGTGGCCGCCGCCAAGGCAGTAAGCTATGTCGGCGCCGGCACGGTGGAGTTCATCGTCTCCGACGAGCTCTTCGCCTTCATGGAGATGAACACGCGCCTCCAGGTGGAGCATCCTGTCACCGAGGCGATCACCGGGCTCGATCTCGTGGAGTGGCAGCTGAGGGTCGCCGCCGGCGAGGCGCTGCCGCTGAGCCAGGATCAGGTCGAGACCCGCGGCCACGCGATCGAGGTGCGGCTCTATGCCGAGGATCCGCGGCGGGATTTCCTGCCGGCGACCGGACGGCTGGAGATACTGGCGCCGCCGCCGACGAGCGCGCGGCTCCGCATCGATACCGGCGTCCGCCAGGGCGATCAGATCTCGATCCACTACGATCCCCTCATCGCCAAGCTCGTGGTCTGGGGCGAGGACCGGCCGGCGGCGGTGCGCGCGCTCGGCGCCGCGCTCGCGCGCTATCGGATCGCCGGGCTCACCACCAACCGCGAGTTCCTCTATCGCGTCGCGACCGATCCCGCCTATGGCGCCGGCGAGCTCGATACCGGCTTTATCGCCCGGCATCGCGACGCGCTGCTGCCGGCACCGGCGCCCGCGCCCGAGGCGGTGCTGGCGGCGGCGACCCTCACGCGCATCCTTGATCAATCCGCGGCGGCGGTGGCGCCCGGTGATGCCGGGGATCCCTGGTCGCCGTGGCGTCGCCGTGACGGCTGGCGCCTCAACGGCGCCACATATCAGGATGTCTGCTGGCTCGACGGCGATGAGGCGCGCGTGGTGCGCGCCCATTATCTCGGCGCCGGCCATCAGCTCGAGATCGATGGCCGTCGGATCGCCGCGGATGGACGCTGGGACTCCGAGACCGCGGTCGCACTGACACTCGACGGGCGACGCCTCCGCGCCGATGTCCTGCGCCAGGATGACAGCGTCCTGGTGCTGCTCGACGGCATCGAGCATCGCCTGCAGTACGTCGATCCGCTCTCGCCGACCGTGGTGGTGGACGAGACCGGGGGCCGGCTCACCGCGCCGATGCCGGGCAAGGTGATCGAGGTCAAGACCGCGGCGGGTCGCCGCGTGCGCCGCGGCGAGGCGTTGATGGTGCTGGAAGCGATGAAGATGGAGCACACGATCGTAGCGCCGGCGGACGGACTGGTCGAGGCCGTGCACTACGCCGCCGGCGATCTCGTGGAGGAGGGCGCGGATCTCATTGCCTTCGCGATCGCCGAGGGAGCGGGCGATGCGGCTGCCGGCTGAGCTGCGCTTGGTCGAGGTCGGCCCGCGGGACGGGCTGCAGAACGAGGCGCGCTCCGTCCCGGCCGCGGTCAAGATCGCGCTCATCGAGCGGCTCGCGGAGGCCGGTCTCCGCGTCGTCGAAGCCGGCGCCTTCGTCTCGCCGAAATGGATCCCGCAGATGGCGGACAGCGCCGAGGTGCTGGCGGGGCTGACGCGGCGGCCCGGCGTGCGCTATCCCGTCCTGGTGCCGAACCTGCACGGCTTCGAGGCGGCGCGGGCGGCGGGCGCGCGGGAGATCGCGATCTTCGCCGCGGCCTCGGAGACCTTCTCCCGCAGGAACACCAACTGCTCGATCGCCGAGGGCTTCGAGCGTTTCGCGCCGGTGGCGGCGGCGGCGAGCCGGCATGGCATCGCCATGCGCGGGTATGTCTCCTGCGTCGTCGATTGTCCCTATGAGGGGCCGATCGCGCCGGCGGCGGTCGCGAGCGTCGCGCGTCGATTGCTGGATCTCGGCTGCTACGAGATCTCGCTCGGCGAGACGATCGGCACGGCGACGCCGGGCCGCGTCGAGGCGATGCTCGGCGCCGTCGCGGCGGTGGTGCCGCGCGAGAAGCTCGCCGTCCACTTCCACGACACCTATGGCCAGGCGCTCGCCAACCTGATGGCGGCGATGGAGCAGGGAATCGCGGTGGCGGACAGCTCGGTCGCCGGTCTCGGCGGCTGCCCCTACGCGAAAGGGGCCAGCGGCAATGTGGCGAGCGAGGACGTGCTCTACCTGCTGAACGGGCTCGGCGTGCGCACCGGCGTCGACCTCGATAAGCTGGCGGCGGCGGGACGGTTCATCTCGCAGGAGCTCGGCCGCGAGCCCGCGTCCAAGGTCGCGCGCGCTCTTGCGGCGAAATCGGCCGCGTGAGAAAAACGCGGCGATGACCATCCACCTGATCAAGCTCGCCGTCGGGGTCGACGATGTCCCGCATCTGCGCAAGCTGCAGCGGCAGCGGCGGAAGGAGCGCGGCAAGTCGGTGTTCTTCACACGCCACACGCCGCGACGGGCGGAGGAGCTGTTGGATGGCGGCTCCATCTATTGGGTGATCAAGGGCTATGTGCGGGCGCGCCAGCTGCTCAAGGGGTTCACCTCGACGATGGACGAGGAGGGGCAGCCGCTCTGCGTCGTCCGCTACGACATGAACCTGGTGACGACGGCGCTGGTGCCGAAGCGGCCCTTTCAGGGCTGGCGCTATTTCGACGCGAAGGACGTGCCCGTCGATCGGAAGAGCGCCGCCGCCGATGACGATCTGCCGCCGAAGATGCTGGAGGAGCTGCGCTCGCTCGGCCTGATCTGAGCGTCGGTCAGCCGCAGTTCACGCGGAAATGCACCTTCGGCGATTCAATCCGCTTTGGCGAGATCACCACCAGCTGCATCCAGCCGGTATAGCTCGTCGTCAGGTTCCAGTCGGTGGAGATGGCGCGGCTGCTGGCGAGCTCGAAATTGATCGTGCCGTCGGTGCGCTTGTTGTCGCTGCGCAGCCACTGATAGGTGACGGTGAGCGGCCCTGTCGCATGGATGCTGCCGTTGAAGCGGACGCGGGTCGGATGACAGGTGCCGGCGAGATCCGGGCTCGGATTGAGCTGGAGGTGATCGACCTTCGCCGGCCGGCCGATCTGGCTCTCGCCCGGGTTTCCGAGCGGCGAGTTGATCTGCGCCGCAGTCGAGAGAGGGGCCGCGATCACGATCGCCGCGAGCAACGCTCCATGGGCTTTCATTCCATCCTCGCCGCTTAAGGTACCTGCGGGGGCGACGCTAACACCGGCGCGTGCGGCTGAAGTGAAGCATCCATCGGACCGTTATCCCCGCTATCCACAGGTCGCTTCGCGTTGTGCCGCATTTGCGAAGGGGCTGCCGCTGCCAGGACGCGCCGATTTTTCGATGCCGCATGGGGCTTATCCTCTGGACAGGACGCCGGGTTTTTCCTATATGTGGCCCTGGTCGTCGCGCTGCGGCGGCCTCCGTAGATCCGATCCGATTGGGACCATCGCCCGGCGGCGAAGGTTTTCGGTTGGTTGTCGGCTCTTCGGCGCCTTTGCTCTTTGACATTGTGGATATTTTGGGAAGGGATGTGCAGGCGGTGGTGTAGTGCCACTGATGCGCATCTTTGTTAGTAAGGAATGTCAATTCCGGACGAAAGAGATGCGGTTTGAGTGGCTGGGATTTCTGGGTCTCTTCGGTTTGCCTTTGAGGGTGGGCTGTTGGGATTTGGAGCTCTAACGTGAGAGTTTGATCCTGGCTCAGAACGAACGCTGGCGGCATGCCTAACACATGCAAGTCGAACGCGTGTAGCGATACACGAGTGGCGGACGGGTGAGTAACGCGTGGG
>DATKPX010000162.1:0-6473 GCA_035523855.1 Allostellaceae bacterium | reverse complement strand
AGCAGGTCGTTCGCGAATGCGCGCAGTCGATCATCGACCTCGTCAAGCAGGTCGGCACCGACCGCGAGCGTCTCCTCGACGGGCTGCAGACGACGCTGAAACGCGCGCTGGCGCAGCCGGATCTGCTCTCCCTCGGCGTCAAGCGCGAGGGCAACCACATCGACAACTCGAAGTATCTCTACTACGACGGCCAGCTGGTGATCACGCTGGACCAGTTCCCCAAAGGGAAGAAGATCCCGCCGCACGATCACGGCGTCTGGGAGGCGCTGGCGATCTATCGCGGCAGCGTCCAGCACACCGTCTACGAGCGCAAGGACGACGGCTCCAAGGAAGGCTATGCCGACCTCGCGATGATCGAGGACCGCGTGCTCAATCGCGGCGACGTCTCCATGGTGGCGATGCCGGCGGAGATCCACGGCTTCACCGCGCTCAGCGACGACACCTACTCGCTGACGGTGGTGGGCGGCCACTACAAGGCGGACCGCTACTACTTCAAGCCCGAGGAGAAGACCTGCGTCATGCGCAAGCCGCGGGCGCTGAGCTGAGGGCGCCGCGGCGCTCTGACCTGGAGGAGCGCCGGTGACAGCGGACAAGGGCACGCGCGGATCGAGCCTCGGCTTTCTCGGCCTCGGCGCCATCGGGGCGCCGATCGCCGAGCGCCTGCTGCGGCAGGCGGGCGACCTCGTCGTCTTCGATCCGCGACCGGAGGCGACGGCGGCATTCGCCGGCCGCGCGGAGACCGCGCGCTCGCCGGCCGAGGTGGCGGATCGCACCGACATCGTCTTCGCCTGCATCACCGCTCCCGAGCACTACCGGGAGGCGGTGCTGGGCGGCGATGGCGTGATCCGCGGCCAGCGGGCGAAGACCTACGTCCATCTCGGCACCAGCGGCACCGCCTTGGTGCGCGAGCTCGCGGCGGAGCTCGGCGGGCGCGGCATCGCGAGCCTGGACGCGCCGATGACCGGCGGGCCGCCGCGGGCGCGCAGCGGCAGCCTCACCGCCATGGTGGCGGGCGAGCGCGCCGTCTTCGACCGGGTCGAGCCGCTGATGCGCGCCTATGCCAGCAAGATCGTCTATCTCGGCGAGCGCCTCGGCGCGGCGCAGGTGATGAAGACCGTCAACAACGCCATCTCGCTCGCCAACTTCGCCGTCGCCTCGGAGGCGATGGTGGTGGGCGCCAAGGCGGGGATCGCGCCGGAGGCGATGCTGGAGGTGCTGAATGCCGGCAGCGGCCAGAACAGCGCCACCCTCACCAAGATTCCCGATCACGTGCTGCCGGGCCGCTTCGACTACGGCGGCGCGCTTCGGGTGGTGATCAAGGACCTCGAGCTCTTCCAGAAGGAGGCCGGCGCACTCGGCATCGCCGCGCGCCTGGGCGCCGAGGTGCTGAAAGTCTATCGCGCGACCGCGGCGGCGGGCGCCGACACCGACGACATGACGACGGCGATCCGGCCGATGGAGCGCGCGGCGGGCGTCGAGATCCGCGGCCGGCCCAGGCGCGACGGCTGACCAAACCATGATCCCGGGCAGCAAAGCCCGCGGCAGAGGAGGGAACGAGGATGACCGGCAAGCTGTCGAGGCGACGGGTGAACCTGCTGTTGGCGACGGCGGCGACCGGCATCGCGGCGCCGGCGATCATCGCCCATGCCGGCGAGAAGGTGTCCTTCGCCATGGGCGCCGGCGCCTTCTATTTCACCCTCCACTACGTCGCCGAGGCGGGCGGCTACTACGCGGCGGAGGGCATCACCCTCGATTCCGTCAATGTGTCCTCCGGCCCGCGGCAGACGGCGGCGGTGATGGGCGGCAGCGCCGACGTGGCGCCGCTGGGGCTGCAGCTCGTGGTGCAGGCGGCGCAGCATGCCGGCAACATCGTCGCGGTCTCCGCCGGCTACAACATCCTGCCGATGTCGATCCTGCTGTCGAACGACGCCATCAAGCGCAACGGCATCACGCCCGACCAGTCCACCGACGACAAGGTGAAGCGCCTCAAGGGGCTGCGCATCGGCATCACCACGCCAGGCTCCGGCACCGACGACATGGTGCGCGCGGTCATGCGCAAGCGCGGCATGGATCCCGACCGCGACGTCACCATCCAGCCGCTGGTGAATGCCGAGGGCATGATGGCGGCGCTGGAGCGCGGCGCCACCGACGGCTTCTGCTTCACCTCGCCGATCCCCGAGCTCGCGGTGAGCCGCAAGCTCGGCCAGATCGTGCTGGAGCCGCTCAACGGCGACGTGCCGGAGGCCAACAACGTCCCCTACATCATCCTGTCGACCAACCGCGAGACGATCGCCAACAAGCGGCCGATGCTGCTGGCGATGGTGCGCTGCTGGACCAAGGCGATGGATCTGGTGCGCGACCAGCCGGGCGAGGCCAGCAAGCTGGTGCACCGCTATTTCCCCGACGTCGACGAGGAGGTCTACGACGCCGCCTTCAAGAAATACCGCCAGGGCGTCCCCACCACGCCGATGGTGACCGCGGAGCAGACCGAGAACGTGGTCAGCTTCATGAAGATCAGCAAGGGCATTCCCGTCACCGCCAACTACGCCGACGTCTTCTATCCCGGCATCGCCGAAGAGGTCGCCAAGACCCGCGGCAAGGCGTGACATGAGGACGCGTCGCGCGGGCGCCGCCGCCGACCGCGACAGCGTCGCGGCCTGGCAGCTCGCGCTCGGCGCGGCGCTGCTGATCGGCTGGGAGATCCTGGGCCGCAACGGCGGCGCGCGCTGGGTGAGCGAGCCCAGCCAGATCGCGGTCAAGCTCTGGAGCTGGCTCGGCGGCAGCCTCTATGTGCATCTCTATGCGACGGTGACCGAGCTGGTGACCGGCTTCCTCATCGGCACCTCGCTCGGCATCCTCGCCGGCATGCTGCTCGGCCGCTCCCCGGTGCTGGCGACCATCCTCCGGCCGGTGATCGTCGGCCTCTACAGCGTGCCGCTGGTCTCGCTGGCGCCGCTCTTCATCATGTTCTTCGGTCTGGGCCTGATGCCGAAGATCGTGCTGGTGGCGATCGTCACCTTCTTCCTCCTCTTCTTCAACACCTTTGCCGGCGCCCAGCGCATCGACGAGGACCTCGTCCAGTCCCTGGAGCTGATGGGCGCCGGGCGCTGGGAGATCTTCCGCAAGCTGGTGGCGCCGGCGACGGCGGTCTGGATCGTCGGCGGCATCAAGATCGCGCTCCCCTACGCCCTGGTGGCGACGGTGACCGGCGAGCTGCTGGCGACCCGGGCGGGGCTCGGCTACCTGCTGAGCCAGGCGGCGGAGCAGTTCGACATGACCTCGCTCTATGCGGTGCTGCTGATCCTGATGGTGATCGGCCTGCTGCTGAGCGAGGCGGCGACGCGGATCGAACGGCGCGTCCTTGCGTGGCGCCATGCGGCGGAGTGAGCCATGGACCAGATGACGCTTGCCCCGGCGCGGGGCGCGGAGCGCGCCGTCAGCGAAGCGAAGATCCGCCTGCACGGCGCCGGCAAGACCTTTGCGGTGCGCGGCACCGAGGTCGAGGCGCTGACGCCGGTCGATCTCGAGATCGGCCGCGAGGAGTTCGTGGCGCTGGTGGGACCGAGCGGCTGCGGCAAGTCGACCATCCTCAACCTGGTCGCCGGACTGCTGCAGCCGAGCGCCGGCAGCGTCCTCTATGACGGCGCGCCGGTCAGCGGCGCCAACCGCCGCGTCGGGTATCTCACGCAGAAGGACACGCTGCTGCCCTGGCGCAGCACCGCCGACAACATCCGCATCGCCCTCGAGCTCAAATGCCGGGCGACGCCGCGCCGGGAGGCGGCCGATCGCGTCGCGCAGATGATCGAGCTGGTGGGGCTCAAGGGGTTCGAGCACCACTTCCCGGCGGAGCTTTCCGGCGGCATGCGCAAGCGCGCGGCGCTGGCGCGCACGCTCATCTACGAGCCGGAGACGCTGCTGATGGACGAGCCCTTCGGCGCCCTCGACGCCCAGCTCAAGCTGCTGATGCTGGACCAGCTGCAGCGCCTCACCCAGCACCGGCGGATGACGGTGATGTTCGTCACCCACGATCTCGGCGAGGCGATCACGCTCGCCGACCGCATCGTCGTCGTCTCGGCGCGGCCGGGCCGCGTCCGCGCCATCCACGAGGTGCAGCTCGAGCGCCCGCGCGACGTCTTCAAGATCCGCTTCACCGAGGATTTCGCCCAGCAGCACGAGCGGCTCTGGGACGAGCTCAAGGACGACATCATCAAGGGCACCGAGGTCTGATGGCGGACCAGGCGGCCGCCACCCCCCTCGCCTTCGCCGGCAGCCGGTCCGGCGGCTCGGCGCTGGCGCGCGCCCTCGCAACGCGCGGCGGCCGCATCGGCGCGCGCAGCGCCCTCGTCGTCCTCATCCTGCTCGCCTGGCAATTCGCGCCCGCCGGCCGCGCCACCAATTTCTGGCTGAGCAGCCCGTCCCTCATCGCCGGCACGCTCTGGCAGTGGATCCTCGACGGCACGCTCTGGGTGCATCTGCAGGCGACGCTGGCGGTGATGGCGGAGGGCTATGCCCTCGGCTGCGCCGCCGGCATCGGCCTCGGCATCGCCCTCGGCCTGCTGCCGCGGCTGCACCGGGTGCTGGCGCCCTTCCTCGCCGGCTTCTACGCCATGCCGAAGATCGCGCTGGCGCCGCTCTTCATCATCCTGCTCGGCGTCGGCGAGGCCTCGAAGATCGCGCTGGTCGCCATCACCGTCTTCTTCCTGGTGCTGACCAACACCATCGACGGCGTGCGCGACGTCGACCGCGACCTGGTGCGCGCGCTGACGCTGATGGGGGCGACGCGGCTCGAGATCATCCGCAAGGTGCTGGTGCGGGCGGCGCTGCCCTGGATCTTCACCGGCATGCGCATCGCGGTGCGCTATGCCTTCACCAACACGCTCCTCGCCGAGCTCAT
The DNA here is from genome assembly GCA_035523855.1 of Allostellaceae bacterium. GTDB lineage: Bacteria > Pseudomonadota > Alphaproteobacteria > ATCC43930 > CGMCC-115725 > DASZHJ01. The sequence continues at coordinate 1,579 of DATKPX010000162.1, read as the reverse complement.
CGCCGCCAACCGCGGCCTCGGCTTCCTGATCGAGTTCAACTCCGGCAATTTCAACATCACCGGCGCCTATGCGGGGATCGCCGTGCTCGTCCTCTGCAGCGTGCTGCTGACCGAGCTGCTGAGCCGGCTGGAGGCGCGGGTCTCGCGCTGGCGGAACTAGGTCCTGCTCGAAGCAGCCCCCTCACCCAGCTCCGGCTAAGCTCGCTATCGCTCGCTAAGCCTTCGCAACCCTCTCCCCCTATCGGGGGCGAGGGGTTTCAAAATCGACGCTGCGAAGCCCCTCGCCCGCGCAGCGGGAGAGGGAGGGGCCCGCCGCGTCAGCGGCGGGAGGGTGAGGGTTTCGCCGATCTCTTCTTCCTGCTCTTGCCCTTCGCCATGCGCGCCGGCGCCTTCTTCCGCTTCGCCTTCAGCGGCGCCGCCTCCAGGGTCGTCTTGCCCTTGAAGGCGCAGAGGTCGTTCACGACGCAGGAGAGGCAGTGCGGCTTGCGCGCGACGCAGACGTAGCGGCCGTGCAGGATCAGCCAGTGATGCGCATGCAGCTTGTAGTGATCCGGCACCACCTTCTCGAGCCGCGCCTCCACCTGGTCCGGCGTCTTGCCGGGCGCCAGGCCGGTGCGGTTGCCGACGCGGAAGATGTGGGTGTCGACGGCGATGGTGGGCTCGGCGAAGGCGATGTTGAGCACCACGTTCGCGGTCTTGCGGCCGACGCCCGGCAGCTGCTGCAGCGCGTCGCGCGTGCGCGGCACCTCGCCGCCATGCTCCGCGATCAGCATCTCGCTCAGCCGGACGACGTTCTTCGCCTTGGTGCGGTAGAGGCCGATGGTCTTGATGAAGTCCTGCACCCGCGCCTCGCCGAGCGCCACCATCTTCTCCGGCGTGTCGGCGACGGCGAAGAGCGCCGGCGTTGCCTTGTTGACGCTGGCATCGGTCGCCTGCGCCGACAGCACCACCGCCACCAGCAGGGTATAGGGGCTCAGATATTCGAGCTCGCCGCGGGGATTGGGACGCTCCGCCGCCAGGCGGCGAAAGAATTCCTCGACGTCCCCCGGTTTCATGGCTGCCGATCCTATCGTTCCCGCGGGTGACGCGCAAAGCGGAGATGGGACCGCTTTACCTCCGCATCGGCTCCGCCTAAGCTTTCAATCCATGGACGGGCACAACAGCGCGGAACTGCCGGCCACCGTGTTCTTCGACGCGGTGATTTATCCACACCGCAGCCTGCCGCCCCACGGCTTCCTTCTGTTGATGCTGGTGCTGGGCGCGATCAGCTTCGCCGCCGGCGTCACCTTCGTGATGGCGGGCGCCTGGCCGATCCTGGGCTATTTCGGCCTCGACGTGCTGCTGGTCTATCTCGCCTTCCGCGCCAGCTATCGCAGCGCCCGCATGCATGAATGGGTGCGCCTCACCGAGGACGCGCTGACGGTGGAGCGGGTGGGCCTGCGCGGCGAGCGCCGGCGCTGGCAGTTCCAGCCCTTCTGGCTGCGCGTCGTCTTCGAGGAGCAGGAGGAGACCAACCGCCTCGTCCTCACCTCGCACGGCCGCGAGCTGGTGCTCGGCGGCTTCCTCGCGCCGAACGAGC
>DATKPX010000161.1:0-5970 GCA_035523855.1 Allostellaceae bacterium | reverse complement strand
CGCGCTCGGCCTCCCCGAGCAGCGGCTCCGCATGATGAGCTATGCGCTCGCGGGGATGATCGCCGTGCTGGCCGGCTTCGCCGGCGGCGAGATACTGCTCGCTTTCTTCGGCAACGGGCCGATGCTTAATTTCTACGGCTTCGTGCCGGTGGCGCTCGGCGGCATGGGCAGCAACCGTGGCGCGGTCGTCGGCGGCATCGCGCTTGGCCTGTTTCAGCAGGCGGCGAATTTCCTCTTCGGCGGCATCTTCGCCTCGGTGGCGGTGTTCGTCGTCTTCATCATCGTGCTGCTGGCGCGGCCTGAGGGTCTCGCCGGCGCCGTCGCCGTGCGCCGGGTCTGATGGACGCCACCACGCGGCCGCTGTCGCGCGCGCGTCCGCTCGCACCGCGCTGGGTCAGCCGGATCGAGGCGCTCTGGCCGTTCCTCCTGCTCGGCATCGCCGGTCTTTGCCTGCCGTTCCTCGGCGACAACTATCTCGGCGTGATCGCGACCCGCGCCTGCATCTACTGGGTGCTGGTCTCCGCGCTCAATCTGGTGGTGGGGTTTGCCGGCCAGATCGCGATCGGCTGGGTCGCGCTGCTGACCCTCGGCGCCTACGTCACCAGCGTCCTCACCGCGGGCACCGCCATCCCGGCGCTGCCGCCTTATCTCGCCCTCGCCGTCGCCGCCGTCTCCGGCGCGCTCTTCGGCGTCATCGTCGGCCTGCCCGCTCTGCGGCTGCGCACCTTCTACTTCGCGATGACCACGCTCGGCTTCGCCACGATTGTCACCCAGGTGGCGCTGGCCTGGCGGAGCGTCACCGGCGGCGGCATCGGCGTGCCCGGCCCGGTCTTTCCGGAGCCTTTCGACAGCCGCTGGGGCTTCTATTACTTCTGCTTCGGCATCGCGGCGATCTGCACCTGGATGACCGCCAACATCGCCGCGAGCCGCTTCGGCCGCGCCCTGGTGGCGATCCGGGACGCGGAGGTGGCGGCGGAGGCGGCCGGCATCTCCAAGCCGTCCCTGCTGATGATCGTGTTCCTGTTCAGCGGGGCGGTGGCGGCGGTCGCCGGCGGGCTCTTCGCCTCGCTCCAGACCTACATCACGCCCGACGCCTTCACCTTCGATCTCTCGGTCCTGTTCTTCATCGCCATCCTGATCGGCGGCCGTGGCTCCATCCTGGGGCCGCTGCTCGGCACCATCCTCCTCACGGTGCTGCCGGAATTCGCGGCGCCGCTGGTGGCGTGGTCCACCTTCCTCTACGCGGCGCTGCTGCTGCTGATCGTGCTCGCCATGCCCGGCGGCATCGCCGAGATGCTCGACTTCAAGAATCGCCGCCCGCTTGAGCAGCACCGCGAGATCGCGCCGCGAACCGACGTGCTGCCGCGTGTGCTCGGGCGCAGCGGCGAGCGCGCGGCGCTGACGCTCCAGGGCATCTCGCTCAGCTTCGGCGGCGTGCGTGCTGTCGACGCGCTCGATCTCACCATCCATCCTGGCGAGGTGCACGGGCTGATCGGGCCCAATGGCAGCGGCAAGACCACGACGCTCAACGTGATCTCCGGCTACTACGCGCCGCAGTCCGGCCAGGTCCTCCTGGGCGCGGAAGCGTTGCCGCAGCGGGCGCCGCAGCGGCGCGCCGGCCACCGCATCGCGCGCACTTTCCAGACGCCGAGGCTGATCGGCGGCGCCTCGGTGCTGGAGAACGTGATGATCGGCGGCACCATCGCCGGCCGCGGCAGCTTCGTGGAGTCGCTGCTGTCCTTGCCGCGCCACCGGCGCGACGAGGCGGCGCTCAACAAGGCGGCGATGCTGGCCCTGACGACGGTGGGCTTGGATCAGTTGGCCGCGGTGCGGGCGGACCGGCTGCAGCACAGCGAGCTGCGCTTCATGGAGATCGCGCGGGCGCTGATGCTGAGTCCCACTTTCCTGCTGCTCGACGAGCCCGCGGCCGGGCTTTCCGCCGAGGAGATCCGCCGCCTCGGCGCCCTCATCGTCGCCATCAGCCGCCAGGGCACCGGCGTGCTGCTGGTGGAGCACCACGCCGACCTGATCTTCGACATCTGCGACCGCATCACCGTGCTCAATCTCGGCAAGGTACTGGCTGCGGGAACGCCCGCCGAGATCCGCTCCCATCGCGAGGTGGTCAATGCCTATCTCGGTGCCTGAGCCGCTGCTGCAGGTGACGGGGCTCTCCGCCGGCTACGGCAAGATCGATGTGCTGCGCGACATCGACCTGACGGTGGGCGAGGGCGAGATCGTGGCGCTGCTGGGCCCGAACGGAGCGGGGAAATCGACGCTGCTGCGGGCGGTCTCCGGCCTGCTGCCGCGCACCGGCTGCGTCCGCTTCGGCGGCCGCGATCTCGCCGGCGCCAGCCCACGCGATACCGTCCGCGCCGGGCTCATCCATGTGATCGAGGGTCATCGGGTGTTCACCCAGCTCTCGGTGTTCGACAACCTGCAGCTGGCAGGCTATGCGCTGACGCGGCGGGAGCGAAGCCAGCGGGTCGAGGAGGCGCTCGCCTTCTTTCCGGAGATCGCGGCGAAGCGGCAGGACCGCGCCGGCACGCTCTCCGGCGGACAGCAGCAGATGCTGGCGGTGGCTCAAGGGCTGGTGGGAAAGCCGCGCTTGCTGATGCTGGACGAGCCCTCCGCCGGTCTCTCGCCGGTGCTGGTCGACCGCGTTCTCGCCGCCGCCGGACGGTTGCGTGAGGCCGGCACGGCGATCCTGCTGGTGGAGCAGCTCATCGAGAAGGCGCTGGCGCTCGCCGATCGCGTCTACGCGCTGGCGCGCGGCTCCATCGTGCTGCAGGCGTCGACCGACGAGAGCGATCTGCCGAACCGTCTCGAGCACGCCTATTTCGGTCAGGACGTCAGCGCGCCGCTCGCCGACTGACCGACGCGACGCAGCGTTGTACACTGGAGAGTGGAAAGTCACCGTGCGAAACGAAGCCAAATCGCTCAGCAACAAGGCGGCGGTGATCGCCGTCGGCAACACGGCCTATGGCAATTTTCCGGGGACCGACGAGTACGGTCTCGCGGCGCGCGCCTTCAAGGCGGCGCTGGAGGACGGCGGCATAGACAAGAGCGAAGTGGACGGCCTCGTCGTCTGCCGCATTCCCTATTACGCGCGGATGGGCGAGGTGCTCGGCCTCGATCCCCGCTGGTCGCTGACCTTGCCGCCCCACGGGCGGATGTCCGGCATCGGCCTCATCGAGGCGGCGATCGCGGTCGCCATCGGCCAGGCGAAGATGGTGGCGCTCCTCTACAGCAACATCGGCCGCTCGCGCCGGGTGAATTACGGCGGCGAGGAGATGGCCTCGGTCTGGGATCCCTGGGGCATGACCTCGCCCGGCGCCTCGCACGCGATGATGTTCCGCCGCCACATGGCGCTCTACGGCACCACCACGCGGCAGCTCGCCGAGATCTCGGTGGCGATCCGGCACCATGCCTGCCTCAATCCCGACGCCGTCATGAAGAAGCCGATCACCATCGAAGAGCACGAGGCGGCGCGGCCGATCGTGCTGCCGCTCCGGCTCCTCGACTATTGCCTGATCAACGACGGCTCGGTCTGCGTCATCATCACCTCGCCGGAGCGCGCCCGCGACGGCCGCAAGCCACCAGTGCTGATGAGCGGCTTCGGCGGCCTCGACTCTTTCAGCCACTCGGCGATCGGCAATTTCGATTTCGACTTCTGGTACGACGCGGTGAAGGCGGCGGGGGAGCAGGCGACGGCGATGTCGGGCATCGGCACCAAGGATGTGGACGCGCTGATGGCCTACGACAATTTCAGCCCGACGGTACTGTTCAGCCTGGAGGGACTGGGCTTCTGCCCGCGCGGCGAGGGCGGCCGCTTCGTCGAGGGCGGCACGCTCAAGGTGGCCGGCAAGCTCCCCACCAACACCGATGGCGGCCATCTCTCCAACTCCTACATGCAGGGCTGGGCGCTCAATGTGGAGGCGGTGCGGCAGCTGCGGCGCGAATGCGGCGCGCGCCAGGTGGCCGACTGCGAGGTCGTGCAGTATGTGCAGGCGACGCCCTGCACGCGCTCGATCATCTATACGCGGGGCTGAGGCATGAGCTATGGCACTTCCTCCTCGGGTCCGAAGGCGTCGGGCTACGACAAGCCGCTGCCGGTGATCGACGACCTGACGCGCGGTTTCTGGGAGCACGCGCGGGCGCGGCGGCTCGCGGCGCAGGTCTGCTCGGCCTGCGGCGACGTGCACTTCCCGGCCTCACCGGTCTGCCCGAAATGCCTCAGCGACAAGCAGGACTGGCAGCCGGTGAGCGGTCGCGGCACGCTCGAATCCTGGGTCGAGTTCCACCGCGCCTACTGGCCGGGCTTCGCCAAGGATCTGCCCTATCGCGTCTGCCTGATCCGGCTCGAGGAAGGGCCGATCATGGTGAGCAATCTCGTCGGCGCGCCGGCGGAGATCGGCGATACCGTCCGTGTGGTGTTCGAGCCGGTCACCGACGAGATCACGCTGCCGAAATTCGAGCGCGCTCCCTGATCTGAGCCGCGCCCACTCTCAAGCTCGCGCGCGTGCAGTCTTGCGGCACAAGGCAGACAACGGGTCAAGGGAGCGGGAGCGCATGAGCGACAGCAAATCCGGCCTAGTCATCGTGGAGGATCGCACGGCCTATGCGCTGATCCGCATCAACCGTCCGGAGAAGCGCAACGCCATGAGCCGCGCGGCGCGCGTGGCGTTTGCGGACGCGCTCGCCGCGGCGCGCGCCCACAAGGTGATCGTGCTGACGGGGACGGGAGCGAGCTTCTGCGCCGGCGTCGATCTCAAGGAGATAGCAGCGGAGCGTGAGGCGGGCGCAGGCGAGGCGAGTTCACGCGAATGGATCGAGGTGCTGCTCTCGATCCGCCGGCATCCCGCCATCGTCATCGCGGCGGTGAACGGCTTCGCACTCGGCGGCGGCAGCACCCTCATCAACGTCTCCGACCTTGCGATCGCTGCCAACGAGGCGGAGATCGGCATGCCCGAGATGGGCTTTGCCACCTATCCGGGGATGGCCGGGCCGGCGATGCAGATCATGCTGACGAGGAAGCGCGCCGCCTGGATGGTGCTGACCGCGCGCCGCATCGACGGGCAGACGGCGGAGCGCTGGGGTCTCGTCAACGAGAGCGTACCACTCGCCGAGCTCGACCGCGCGGCGGACGCGCTGGCCCGCCACGTGGCGCAGTTCGATGCCGCGGCGCTCAGCGAGTCGAAGGCGGCCCTCGACATGATCCCGACCCGGATCGGCGATTTCGCCGGGGGATTCGACTACGGCCGCCGCGTCAACGCGGCGATCGCCGCGCGGAGCGCCGGCCAGGCGGAGGGTCTCGCCCGCTTCGCCCGCGGCGAGGCCAACGTGACCCAAGGCAAGCGCCGGTGACGCCGCTCGCCGGCATCACCGTGGTAGAGGCGCTGTCGGCGGATTGCCCGCTGGCGCTCCGGCTCTCCGCCGCGCTCGCCGGCCGTATCGCCGCCGATCTCGGCGCCCGCGTGGTCAAGCTGGAGCCCGCCGAGGGCGATCCCGTTCGCCGTTTGCCGCCTTTCGCCACCGGCGGCTGCAGCGCGCTTTTCGCATTTCTCAACGCCGGCAAGCAGTCGGTCCGCGACGATCCCGTGCCCGCAGCGCGCCTCATCGAGAGGGCTGATGCCGCGCTCGTCGACGAGCGGCGCGATGAGCGCGCGCGGACGTCGGTCGTCCTCTCGATGCTGGCGCCGGATCTGCCGGGCGCGGCGGGCGCCGGCCCGCAGAGCGAGTTCTCGCTGATGGCGCTGGGCGGCCTCCTCGACATCGTCGGCGATCCCGCCCGGCAGCCGCTCCGCCTCGGTGGCCACCAGCTCGCCTATTCCGCCGGGCTTGCCGCCTACGCCGGGCTCGTCGCCGGGCTGCTGCGCCGGCCGGCGGCGGAGACCGCCCGTGTCTCGCTGCTCGACGTCGCAGTCTGGATCAACTGGAAGAGCGCCGCCAGCGTCGCCGCCATGAACGAGC
>DATKPX010000160.1:0-6497 GCA_035523855.1 Allostellaceae bacterium | reverse complement strand
GCGAGATAGACGGTGTCGCCGTGCACGACCGCCTGGCTCATCCGGGCGCCGACTTTGATCCGCTTGATCGTCATTGGTTTTCCTCCGAGAGATGACGCTTCGAATTCGAGTCGCGGAGACTAGCAACAGAGAGCCGCCGCTGTCGATGGCACACCGAGCCGCTGACTAGCCCCGGGTGTTGTCAGTGTGGCCGGCACCCTGGCATGCTCGCGCAAAGTGTCAGGGAGGGTCCTTTGCAGAACGAGCTCGCGGGGCGGGTCGCCCTCGTCACCGGCGCCTCGCGCAACATCGGCCGAGCGATCGCGCTCGATCTTGCCGATGCCGGCGCCGCCGTCATCGTCAACGCGGTGCGGGCGCGCGAGGAGGCGGAGGAGGTGGCGCGCAGCATCGGCGAGCGCGGCGGCAAGGCGATGGTGGTGCTGGCCGACGTCACCGATCCGACCGCCGTCCGCTCGATGGTGGATGCCGCGGTGGAGCGCTTCGGCCGGATCGACATCCTCGTCAACAACGCGGCGGTGCGCGGCGAGCGCGGCCTCGAGGCGATGACGCTTCAGGAGTTCCGCGCCGTCGTCTCGCTCATCCTCGAAGGCGCTTTTCTCTGCTGCCAGGCGGCGCTCCCCTATCTGAAGCAGAGCGACGGCGCGGCGATCGTCAACATCGGCGGCATGACCGGCCACAGCGGTGCCGCCGAGCGCGTCCATGTGGTGGCGGGGAAGGCCGGCCTCTCGGGCCTCAGCAAGGGGCTCGCCCTCGAGCTGGCGCCGGCGGGGATCACCGTCAACTGCGTGGTGCCCGGCCTCATCGATACCGTGCGCGCGCCCGCCGCCCAGGTGCCGGCGATGCACCGGCAGAACCCGCCCGCGGTCGGACGGCGCGGCCGTCCGGACGAGGTCGCCGCCATGGTGCGGCACCTCGCCGGTCCGAACGGCCGCTTCATCACCGGCCAGACCATCCACGTGAACGGCGGCGCCTATCTGGGCTGAGGCGCCCGCCGCGATGGTGATCAGGCGCTCAACACCGCGTCATCGGCTTGTCAGACCTCGCGGACTTGTACGACACTCAGCACCCGCGGACGGAGCCGGCAGACCGGCGCCAGGGAGGATCGGGACGGAATGGCGGCGGTCGAGCTGAGGGCGTTGACCAAGCGCTACGGGCCGCTCGCGGTGGTCGACGGCGTCGATCTCGCCGTGGCGCATGGCAGCCTGGTCTGCCTGCTGGGGCCGTCGGGCTGCGGCAAGACGACGACGCTGCGGCTCATCGCCGGCTTCGTGGAGCCCGATGGCGGCGAGATCCTGGTCGCCGGCGAGCGCGTCTCGGCGGCGGGCGCGGTGGTGCCGCCGGAGCGGCGCAACATGTCCATGATCTTCCAGAGCTACGCGCTCTGGCCGCACATGACCATCGCGGAGAATGTCGGCTACGGCCTCGTCGTGCGCAAGCTCGGCCGCGAGGAGATCGCGCGCCGGGTGCGCGAGATGCTGGCGGTGACCCAAATGGACCGCTACGCCGAGCGCTATCCGGCCGAGCTCTCCGGCGGGCAGCAGCAGCGGGTGGCGCTGGCGCGGGCCCTGGTGGTGAAGCCGGAGACGCTGCTGCTGGACGAGCCGCTCTCCAATCTCGACGCCAATCTGCGCGAGGAGATGCGCTTCGAGCTGCGCCGGCTGCACGACGAATACCGTTACACCACGATCTACGTGACCCACGATCAGCAGGAGGCGATGACCGCCGCCGACCGCATCGTGGTGATGCGCGAGGGCCGCATCGAGCAGGCGGGCACGCCGACGGAGATCTACGAGCAGCCCGCCACCGAGTTCGTCGCCCGCTTCATCGGCGGCACCAATATCCTGCGGGGGCCGCATCTCGGCGGCAACGTCGTTCGCTGCGCGGGCATCGAGCTGCGCTGCGGCCAGGGCGCGCCGGCGAAATCCGGCGAGACCGCCGTCTCCATCCGGCCGAACGAGATCCGCCTCAGCGCCGTTGACGGCGGCGGCCTCAACCGCGTGCGGGGGCGGATCGAGCGCCAGGTCTATCTCGGCGCCAACCGCGACTATCTGGTGCGGCTGCCCGGCGAGGCGGCGATCCGGGTGGTGACGCCCCGCGAGGTGGACATTCCCGCCGGACGGGAGGTGACGGTGGAGCTGCCGGCGGACTCCTGCCGGGCGCTGCCGGCGTGACGGCACGAAAACAGCAGAACAGAAAAGCAGAGGAGGAAGCGATGGCGAGATCGATCTGGGGATGGGGCGTGACGGCCATCGCGGCTGCGATCTTCTCGGCAGGGGCGGTCGCGGCCGTGCCGGCGCCGACGCCGATCACGCCGGAGATGGTGAAGGCGGCCACCGCGGAGGGGAAGGTGGTGTTCTACACCTCGGTCGAGCTGGTGCTGGCGGAGACGCTCTCGAAGAGCTTCGAGGAGAAATATCCCGGCATCTCCGTGCAGGTGGAGCGCACGGGCTCCGAGCGGGTGTTCCAGCGCATCGGCCAGGAATACGCCGCCAGCATCCACAGCGTCGACGTCGTCAACAGCTCCGACGCCGCGCATTTCATCTACTGGAAGCAGCACGGCATGCTGCAGCCCTTCCTCTCGCCGGAGATGGCGGAGAGCTATCCGCCGGGCGCCTTCGATGCGGACGGCGCCTATGCGGCGTGGCGGGTGACGCTGAGCCCGATCGCCTACAACACCAAGCAGGTGAAGGAGGAGGAGGCGCCGAAAAGCTTCAAGGATCTGCTCGATCCGAAATGGAAGAGCCGGCTGGTGAAGGCGAGCCCGAACTACAGCGGCACGATCATGACCGCGACCTACGAGACCCTGACGGCGCTCGGCGGCTGGCCCTATTTCGAGGCGCTCGCCAAGCAGGACGTGATGCAGGTGCAGTCCGCGCTGGAGCCGCCGCGCAAGACCGCGGCCGGCGAGCGGGACGTGATGGTGGACGGCTCGGAGTATTTCATCTACGCCCTCATCGACCAGGGCAACCCCATCAAGATCGTCTATCCCAGCGAGGGCGTGCCGATGATCACCTCGCCGACGGCCCTGCTCAAGGAGGCGCCGCATCCCAATGCGGGCCGGCTCTTCTACGCCTTCCTGTTCTCGCAGCCGGTGCAGCAGGTGATGGTGGACAAGGGCGGCACGCGCTCGCTCCACAAAGGCGTCAAGGATCGCGCCGACCACGTGCCGCTGAGCGCGCTCAAGCTCTGGCCGGAGGACGCCGCCGCGGTCGAGGCCAAGTCGAACGAGATCAAGTCGCGCTATCGCCAGCTCTTCGGCGGCTGAGCGGCGTGATCTCCGGGAGAGCGAAGCGTCTCGAGCTGGCTTTGCCGGTGCTGGGCGCCGCCGCCATCCTGATGGCGGCGCTGATCGCGCTGCCCATGGGGTGGCTCCTGCGCACCAGCCTGGTGGACGAGCAGGGGAGCGCGACCCTCGCCAATTTCCGCGCGCTCGTCGCCGATCCGGAGATGCTGCAGCCGCTGCTGCTCAGCCTCTTCGTCGCCTTCGCGGTGGCGCTTGCCGGCGCGCTGGTGGCGGCGCCCCTCGCCTGGCTGGTGGCGCGCAGCGATCTCCCGGGCAAGGCGGCGATCCGCCTGCTCGTGCTCGCCTCCTTCGTGACGCCGCCTTTTCTTGGCGCGGTCGCCTGGGAGATCCTGGCGGCGCCCAACAGCGGTCTCCTCAACGAGGCCTGGCGGCTCGCCTTGCGGCTGCCGCGCAGCGAGCACCTCTTCAATGTCTACAGCGTCGCCGGCCTCATCTTCGTGCTGGTGACCTACACCTTCCCCTACATCTTCATCCTGCTCACCAACGGGCTCGAGCGCATTCCCGCCGATCTCGAGGAGGCCTCGGCGATGCTGGGCGCGCGGCGCCTGCGCACCACGCTCAAGGTGACGCTGCCGCTCGCGCTGCCGGCGCTCCTGGCGGGAACGCTGGTGGTGTTCCTGGAGGCGATGAACAATTTCGGCGCGCCGGCGATCATCGCGCTCCCGGCGGGACTGCAGACCATCACCACCAAGATCTGGACCCTGTTCCAGTTCCCGCCGCAGCCCGGCCTCGCGGCGGCGGCGGCGGTGCCGCTGCTGGTGGTCACCGTCGCGCTGCTGCAGGTGCAGCGGCGCCTGCTGGGGCGGCGCGGCTTCGCGGTGGTGGGCGGCAAGGGCGCCCGCGTCGCGCTGGTGCGTCTCGGCCGCTGGAAGGCGCCGGCCGTGCTCTTCGCGGTGGCGGTGGTGACGATCGCCGTGCTGCTGCCCTACCTCGCGCTGGTGCTGAGCGCCTTCTCGCGCACGCTCACGATCTCGCTGACGCCGGGCAATTTCACCCTCCGCAACATCCTCTTCGTCTTCCGCGAGCTCTCCGCCACCCGGATCTCGCTCTGGAACAGCATCGTGCTCGGCGTCACCACGGCGACCGCCGGCACGCTGCTCACCCTCGTCATCGCCTATGTGGTCGCGCGCCGCGCGCTGCCGTTCTGGCGCTGGCTCGGCTTCCTGGCGACGGTGCCGATCGCCATTCCCAGCGTCGTGCTCGGCGTCGGCCTCTTCCTCGCCTATACCCATCCGCCGGTCGTGCTCTATGGCACGCTGGGCATCCTCTTCGTCGCCTTCCTCACCATCGAGCTGCCGATCGGCTATCAGCAGTTCCAGGCCGCCTTCCGCGGCCTCAATCCCGAGCTCGAGGAGGCGGCGCGCATCCTGGGCGCCGGGCGGTTGCGGCTGCTGCGGGACATCACCGCGCCGCTGCTCTGGAGCGCGGTCATCTCCACCTGGTGCCTGGTCTTCGTGGCGGCGATCCGCGAGCTCTCGGCCGCGATCCTGCTGTTCACCGCCGATACCAAGGTGCTCTCGGTGCTGATCTACGACCTCAACGAGACCGGCGATCCCGGCGCCATCGCGGTGGTCGGCATCACCATGCTGCTGATCACCTTCGGCGTCATCGGCATCGCCCACCGCCTGCCACGCGCCGGCTTGCCGCTGCCCACGAATGGTTGAATGATGGAAGCTGGTCGCGGGCGCGCAGACACCCACGTTACGCGGGCGAGGAGGGTTGGTGTGGCGGCTCCCCGCCCATGGACAGATACAACGCTTACGCGGGCGAGGAGGGTTGGTGTGGCGGCTCCTCGCCCGCGGAAAATTAAGGAGGAACGATGGCTTTTCGACCGGCTTCCGACGCCCTGAAGCGCTTCACCGTCATCGATCTGACCCGGGTGCGCGCCGGCCCGACCTGCGTGCGGCAGCTCGCCGACTGGGGCGCCAACGTGATCAAGGTGGAGATGCCGGATACCGGCGGCGAGGGCATGGGCGGTCCGCGCGACGGCTCCGACTTCATGAACCTGCACCGCAACAAGCGCAGCATGACGCTCGACCTCAAGCAGCCCGCCGGCGTCGAGATCCTGACCCGCCTGGTGAAGCGCGCCGACGTGCTGGTGGAGAACTATCGGCCGGACGTGAAGCACCGCCTCGGCATCGACTACGAGACGATGCGCAAGGTCAATCCGCGCCTCGTCTACGGCTCGATCTCCGGCTTCGGCCAGGACGGGCCCTATGGCAAGCGGCCGGGCTTCGACCAGGTGGCCCAGGGCATGGGCGGCCTCATGTCGATCACCGGCCTGCCGGGGCAGGGGCCGGTGCGCGTCGGCATTCCGATCGCCGACCTCACCGCCGGCATCTTCTGCGCCATGGGCATCCTGGTGGCGCTCCTGGAGCGCGAGGTCTCCGGCGAGGGGCAATGGGTGCAGACCTCGCTGCTGCAGGCGCAACTCTTCATGCTGGACTTCCAGGCGGCGCGCTGGCTGGTCGATCACGAGGTGCCGCCCCAGGCCGGCAACAACCATCCCACCAGCATCCCGACCGGCGTGTTCCAGACCAAGGACGGCCACATCAACATCGCCGCCGCCGGCGGCCACATCTGGGAGCGCTTCTGCGAGGCGGTGGAGGCGCCGCAGTTCCTCAAGAACCCCGCTTACGCCACCGGCAAGGATCGCTCCAGGAATCGCGACATGCTCAACAAGGAGATCGCCGAGATCGTCATCACCCGCACCAGCGCCGACTGGATCGAGCGCTTCAACAGGATCGGCGTGCCCTCGGGTCCGATCTATGCGATGAATGAGGTGTTCGCGGACCCGCAGGTGAAGCATCTCAACATGGTGGAGCGGCTGGAGACGACCTCGCGCGGCCCGATCGACCTGCAGGGTCAGCCGATGAAGCTGAGCCGGACGCCGAGCCATCTGGTGGCGGAGCCGCCGGCCGCAGGCCAGCACAACAGCGAGATTCTGGGCGAGCTCGGCTACGGCGCCGGGGAGATCGCCGCTTTCAAGCAGCAGGGCGTGATCTGAGCCACCGCCCTCGCACGACCAGCAACGGAGTATGTGAATGGCTACCGACAAGATGCTGATGCGCAAGGACGGCGCCATCGGCCGCATGATCTTCAACAACCCCGAGCGGCACAACGCCGTCTCGCTGGAGATGTGGCAGGCGGGCGCCGAGATCCTCGACGATTTCGCCGCCGATCCGGCGATCCG
>DATKPX010000159.1:0-6385 GCA_035523855.1 Allostellaceae bacterium | reverse complement strand
CGGTGCCGGCGATGGCGGCGTCAGCGGCGGCGCCATCGCCGCCGCCTTCTGCGGCCGGGCGGCGGCCGGCGCCGGGGGCAGTGCGCCGGCGGAGTGGCGCACGCGCTTCAGCTCGGGAAGCCGCGCGGTCAGCGCCGCGGCGGCGGCATCGGTCCAGTCCGCGCCGATCGGCTCGCCGGGCGTGGCGGCGAAGATTTCCGCGAGACGCGTGCCGACCGCCGCGACATCGTCGCGGGCCAGCGCGCAGGCAACGATCGCCGGCGCATCGGCGGCGAATTCCGGCTTGCCGGCCGCCTGCAGCAGCGACCGCAGCCGCGGGATCGCCTTCTCCGGCTGCGCCGGCGCCAGATCGACGAGCGCGATCCCCATCTGCGGATGGAGCGCGACATAGAGGCCGCCGTAGATCTGGCTGCTGGCGTTGTCGAAGGCCGAAAATCCGCTTTGCCGGAAGACGACCCAGGGCGGCGGCAGCGCGGCGAGCGCGCCGCCCAGCCCCGCCGTCGGCGCCACCGCTGCCGCCGCGGGCGCGGCCGGCCGCCGATTTCGATCGAATCTGAAAGCCATCGAATCTTCCCTGCTGAGCTGCCCGGCTGCGGCGCCTCCCGGCGAACGGCCCCGAGACTAGCAGTTCCACGCCCGCCCGTCGTGCCGATCAATGCTCTGGAGTCGGGCGATGGTCCGACGCCGCGCAACCGAATTTTCCATTCTTCGCCAAGGCGCAAGGGTCAGGGCTCCGCCGCCGCGCCGGCGCCGTCTGGCCGCCGCGCCCGGGCATGCCCATATGAGGATATGAGCGGTGCAGCGCGGGAGGAGATCGGAATGATCGAGGTCAGGCCCTCGGGCGGGATACTGGGCGCGCGGATTACCGGCCTCGACCTCGCCCAGCCCCTGGGCAGACCCGCGCTCGGCATCATCCTGGGCGCGCTCGCCGATCACGGCGTCCTCTGCTTTCCGGACCAGCATCTCGACCCCGCCGCGCAGGTGGCGTTCAGCCGGCATTTCGGCGAGCTCGAGGTGCATGTGTCCGGCGCGTTCCAGGATCCGCGGCATCCCGAGGTGATGACGCTCTCCAACATCGTCGAGAACGGCCGCCCGATCGGCCTCGCCGATGCCGGCCAGGACTGGCACACCGACATGTCCTTCAGCCGGACGATCGCCTTCGTCAACGTGCTGCACGCGATCAAGGTGCCGCGGCGGAATGGCACGGCACTGGGCGACACGGAATTCGCCAGCATGACCGCCGCCTATGACGCGCTGCCGCCGGCGATGAAGGCGCGCCTCGAGGGCATGACCGCCACCCACGATTTCGAGAAGTTCTGGGAGATGATGCGCCGGCGCCAGGGACCGGCCACGGTGCGCCAGCCGCTCACCGACGAGCAGCGCCGCCGCAAGCCGCCGGTCTCGCAACCGATCGTGCTGACGCACCCGATCTCCGGCCGCAAAATCCTCTACTGCAATCCGGGCTACGCGATGCGCATCGATGGTCTCGCGCCGCAGGAGAGCGACACGCTGCTCGACTTTCTCTTCGCGCACCAGCTGCGGCCGGAATTCCGCTGCGCGCACAGCTGGAGCGAGGGCGACGTGCTGGTGTGGGACAACCTGCAGACCATGCACAATGCCAACGCCGACTACGGCCCCGACGAGCCGCGGCTCATCCGGCGCACCCAGGCGATGGCCAACCTGGTATTCAAGCCGGAATTCGCGGCGCTCGCCGCCGCCGTTCGCCAGGCGGCACCGCCGCGGTGATCGCGGGCGCGGCGCTGGCTGGCTCGGCGGCTCTCCGCTAGGATCGCCTCATGCGGATGCGCTCCCTGCACGAGAGAGCGGCGCGGATCGCCTTGCGCGGCGAGGGCGGCCCGCGCGGTCGCGCCGCGATGGCGGATTTCCGCCTCGGCGAAGGCGGCGACGGCATCGAGCGGGCCGAGGCCTTCTTCCCCAGCCACGGCTTCTCGCTGCATCGGCACGACACCTACGCGATCGGCCTGACGGTGGCGGGAGTGCAGACCTTCCACTATCGCGGCCGGCAGCGCTACTGCCGGCCGGGCCAGTGCCACATCCTGCATCCGGACGAGGCTCATGACGGCGCCGCGGCAGCGGAGGGCGGCTTCCGCTATCGGATCGTCTACATCGATCCGGCGCTGATCCAGCGCGCGATCGGCGGCCGTCCGCTGCCTTTCCTGGCGGAGCCCGTCCTCGATCTGGCGCCGGCGCAGCGGCGCCTGCTCGATGCGGCCTGGGAGATGGAGGAGTCGATCGATGCGCTGGGCCAGGCCGAACTCGTCGCCGCCGTCGCGGAGTTTCTCGAGGCGCACTCGTCGCCGCGGCCGCGACGGCGCGAGCCGCTGCGGCTCGCCGCGCTCGAGCGGGTGCGCGCCGCGATCGCGGCCGCTCCGACCGTGCCGCATCGGGCGAGCGACCTCGAGCGGGAGGCGGGCCTCGACCGCTGGACGCTGGCGCGGCAGTTCCGCGCCGCCTTCGGCACCAGCCCGACCCGCTTCCGCACCCTGCGGCAGCTCGACCGCGCGCGCGCCCTGCTGAAACGAGGCACGCCGCTGGCGGAGGCGGCGCTCGAGGTGGGCTTCGCCGATCAGTGCCACATGACGCGCCACTTCAAGCGCGCCTACGGCCTCAGCCCCGGACGATGGGTCGCCTCGCTCTCGGCGCGCGCCGATTGAGCGGCGGCAGTCACGCCGCGACGGTGTTGCGCAGCACGCCGATGCCCTCGATCTCCACCTCGATCCGGTCGCCCTTGCGCACCGCCTGAGTCTTGCCGGGCGTGCCGGTGAAGATCACGTCGCCCGGCAGCAGCGTCACGTACTGGCTGCAGAAGCTGAGGATGCGGTCGGGCGAGAACACGAGCTCGCTGGTGCTGGAGGATTGCCGTACCTCGCCGTTGACCCGCGTCTCCAGCCTGAGGCGGCCGTAGTCGAGGCCGGTCGCGATCGCCGGCCCGATCGGCCCGAAGCCGTCCGATCCCTTGGCGCGGAACCACTGGAGATCGCCGAGCAGCCACTCGCGATCGACGAGATCGTTGCAGATGGTGACACCGAACACGTGGCGGTGCGCGTCCGCGACGGAGACGTTGCGCGCCTTCCTGCCGACGACGAGGGCCATCTCGCCCTCGAAATGCACGTTGGTGGCGTCGCGCGGGAAGATGATGTCCTCGCCGTCGGCGATCAGGCTGCTCGGAAACTTGGCGAACACGACGGGGTGCTCGGACGATACCGGCCGGCCCGCCACATTGACGAAGACGCCTTCCGCGCTCTCCACGGCCACGCGGTGGCTCGCATAGTTGAGACCGACCGCGATCACCTTGGAGGGCTCGCAGGGGACCAGGAAGCGTGTCTGCCGCAGCGGAAACTCGCGTCCGGTCGGCGTCGCGCCGGCGAAGATGCTGCCGCTGAGCTCGCGCACAACCTCGTTCTCCCACAGCCCATAGGCGACGGCGCCCGATTGCTCGAAGCGGACATACTTGGCGACAGGGCTCGCGGTCTTCATGCGTCTCCTCCCGATGCGGCGATAGGCATCGCGAAGCTAGTGGGGGCGACGATCGCCGTCTTGAAGGGTTGTGGGACAGGTGCCGCGACATGGCACAACCCTTCAAGAAGCGCGCGCCGCGTTCCGCTAAAGAGGATCGAGACCGCAAGGAGAGCCATCGGCATGAGTCTTGAATCCGTCCGCGCCTTCCTGGCCTCGCACGCGCCCGACGTCGCCATCGTCGAGCTCGAGAGCAACAGCACGACCATGACCATGTCGGCCGCCTGGGGCGTGAAGCCGGCGCAGGTCGCGAAGACCCTCTCGGTCCGCGCCGGCGAGCGCAACCTGCTGCTGGTGACCTGCGGCGACTCCCGCCTCGACAACCGGAAGACCAAGGCGGCGCTCGGCGGCAAGGTGAAGATGCTGCCGCCGGACCAGGTGCTGGCGCTCACCGGCCATCCGGTCGGCGGTGTCTGCCCCTTCGGCCTCGCGACACCCTTGCCGGTCTATTTCGACGTCCAGCTCCGCGGCTTCAACGAAGTGGTGCCCGCCGCCGGCTCCACGCACGCCGCGCTCCGCATCAATCCCGTCCGCATGGCGACGCTGGTCGACGGCCTGTGGGTGGACGTCTGCGAGGAAGCCGGGCGACCCGCCGGCCCTTGACGGCAGCCCCGCGCTGCGCCGCAGGATAGAGGCGGGATGAACGCAGCATGGAGAGGCAGCAAAAATGGCGAAGGACGCGGGTGCGCCAGCGCGGATCTGGTATCAGAGCTTCGTCGATCCCCGCGAGCAGGCGCCCTATATGGACCGGCTGCGTGACCGGCTGCGGCGACTGGCGGCGCCCGGCATCACCGTCGAGGTCTTCGGCATCGCGCCGCCGGACCGCTTCTTCCATCCGCTCACCGAGTTCCGCTGCGCCGACCAGACGATCCGCAACGCGCTCCAGGCGGAGCGCGAGGGCTATGACGCCTTCGTCATCGGCCATTTCCAGGAGCCCGGCCTGGTCGAGTGCCGCGGCAGCGTGGAGATGCCCGTCATCAGCCTCGGCGAGGCGGCGATGCTGAGGGCATGCTCGATCGGCCGGCGCTTCGGCCTCGTCACCATCGATCCCGTCTTCGTGCCCTGGCATGAGGAGCAGGTCGTGCGCCATGGCCTCGAACGGCGCTGCGCCGGCGTGCGCGCCATCACCGCGGATCTGCCGCGCTTCATGCGCGGCTTCATCGACAAGGGCGAGCGCGACGCGCTGCGCGCGGATTTCGCCGCGCAGGTGGCGCCGCTGATCGCGGCGGGCGCCGACGTGCTGATCGCCGCCGGCGGCCTGCCGATGCTGCTCTTCGCCGACGAGCAGCCCTTCACCATCGGCGGCGCCGTGGTGCTCGAAGGGATTGCGACCGTGCTCAAATCGGCGGAGATGGCGCTGTCGCTCCATCGCCTGACCGGCACCGCCGCCAGCCGCGGCGGCCTCTACGGCAAGGCGCCCGCCGGCGCGATCGCCGATTTCCTGGCGCCGCGCGGCGGCGACTGAGGAGCCCGGCTCAGCTCGGCGAGAGCACGTGGATGACGCGGCTCGCCAGCAGATCGGCGGTCTTGGTTCGGTAGTCCTGCATGTGCGGCATCGCGCCATGGGCGGCCAAGGCCGCCGCATCGGCCCATTTCTCGATCACCACGTAGGTGTCCGGCCCGAGCTTGGTCTGAACGGAGCCGATCCCGTCCGCATCGGTCGCAGCGCCGTATTCGATGCAGCCCGCCTCCTTGAGGACGGCAGGAACGACCGCTCGGAAGGCTGCCAGCACCTCCGCGCGCTTCCCGGGCTTGGTGGTGATGATCGCCAGCACATGGATCATGATCGCCCTTTCCTTCTCGATGACGGCGATCACGGTACCGGTGGATGCGCCGATTGACGAGAGCAGGCCCGACGATGTTGACCCATCCCTGTGAGAGGCATAAGTTAGAATTGTTCTAATCCAGATAGCAGGAGAAATCCGCCATGGATGCGAAGGCCGACGACAAGAAAGCAGGCCAATGCCCATTCTCGAGCGGCACGCGTGGACGCCGGAACCGCGACTGGTGGCCGGACGCGCTGGACGTTTCGGTCCTCCACCGCAACTCCGAGCTCTCCAACCCGATGGGCGAGGCCTTCGACTACGCCAGCGAGTTCAGGACCCTCGATCTCAGCGCGGTGATCAAGGACCTGCATGCGCTGATGACGGACTCGCAGGATTGGTGGCCTGCCGATTTCGGCCATTACGGCGGGCTGTTTATCCGCATGGCCTGGCACAGCGCGGGCACCTATCGCATCACCGACGGCCGCGGCGGCGCCGGCGCCGGACAGCAGCGCTTCGCCCCGCTCAACAGCTGGCCGGATAATGCCAACCTCGACAAGGCGCGCCGGCTGCTATGGCCGATCAAGCAGAAATACGGCCGCAAGCTCTCCTGGGCCGACCTGATGATTCTCGCCGGCAACGTCGCGCTGGAGTCGATGGGCTTCAAGACGTTCGGGTTCGGCGGCGGCCGCGCCGACGTGTGGGAGCCCGAGGAGCTGTACTGGGGTCCCGAAGGGACCTGGCTCGGCGATGAACGCTACAGCGGCGAACGCCAGCTGGCCGAGCCCCTGGGCGCGGTGCAGATGGGCCTGATCTACGTCAATCCCGAGGGGCCGAACGGCAATCCTGACCCGGTCGCCGCGGCCCACGACATCCGCGAGACCTTCGCGCGCATGGCGATGAACGACGAAGAGACCGTGGCCCTGATCGCCGGCGGCCACAGCTTCGGCAAGACCCATGGTGCCGGCGATCCGTCGCTGATCGGCCCCGAGCCGGAAGGCGCGGCCATCGAGCAGCAGGGCCTTGGCTGGATCAGCAAGCATGGCTCCGGCCACGGCGCCGACGCCATCACCGGCGGTCCGGAA
>DATKPX010000158.1:0-4245 GCA_035523855.1 Allostellaceae bacterium | reverse complement strand
CGACCTGCGGGCCGAATACGGCCTGCTCATGCACCTCGACCAGGGCGTGGCCGACATCCTCAACCTGATCGTCAGCCGGGAGAATTCCTGCCGCTTCTGCTACGCCGCCACGCGCATGATGCTGCGCGCCCAGGGCATGAGCGAGACCCGCATCGCCAGGCTGGAGCAGAACCTCGGCACGCCGGATGGCCCGGGACCGCGCGCCGCCGCCGTCATCGCCTTCGGCCGGGCACAGTCACGCACCGGTCCCGCCGGCGCGCGCGAGGCGCGCGAGGCGCTGCGCCATGCCGGTTGCGGCGAAGATGAATTGAAGGAAATCGCCTTCGCCGTGGCGATGGCCGATTTCTTCAACCGCCTGCACTCGATCCCGGCGATTTCCGCCCGCGCCATGGAGCGGATGCCGGATTTCCTGCCGATGCGGCTGCTCGGGCCCCTGCTCAACCACGTGATGGTGCGCCGGCGCCAGCGCGGCCAAGCGGCAGCGCCGGCCCGCCCGCCGCTATATCCCTATGCCAGGCTGGTCGAGGCCTATGCCGGCTCGCCGATCGCGCCGACCTTGGCTGCGACGATCGAAGGCCTGTGGGCTTCGCCGCTGCTCAGCCGCCGTTGCAAGCTGTTGATGCTCGCCGTCGTCGCCCGCGGCCTCGGCTGCGCCGCCTGCGCCGACGAGATCGCCGCCGCGCTCGAGCGCGAGGGCATGAGCCAGGCGGTGCTGGCGCAGGTGCTGACCCACCTCGACGCGGCCGAACTCGACGCTACCGAGCGGCTCCTGGTGCGATTTACCCGCGAGACCATCTGGTTCGAGCCGGCTACGTTGCAGCGTCGCGCCCGCGCGCTGCGCGAGCAGCTCGCCGTGCCGCAGCTTGTCGAGGCGATCGGCGTCGCCTCGCTCGCCAACGGCCTCTGCCGCATGGGCGCCATGGTGCTGGAGCATTGATGAGCGCCGGCCTCGCCGCTGGCGGCATGCTCGTGCTCGCCGCGCTCTTCGCCGGCGCGCTCTATTGGCAATGGCAGCGCGCGGCGGTGCTCAAGGCGCGACTTGCCGCCGCCGCCGCCGACCTGGAGAACCTGCAGCTTGCCTGCTCGCGGCTCGCTCCGGCCGGCGTGGTGCAGCAGCTCGTCGCCGACGGCGGCGGCGCCGACGGCGGACCGGTCGCCGAGCACAAGGTGGCAACCGCCATGTTCGTCGATCTCGTCGGCTTCACCGCCATGGGCGAGCGGCTCGACCCGGCGGTGCTGCTGCGTGTGCTGAACGGCTATTACCAGCGCGTCAGCGATGCCATCGATGAGCATCGCGGCCAGGTCGGCAGCTTCGTCGGCGACGGCATCGTCGCCTATTTCGGCGCCATCCAGCCAAATCCCTGGCAGTGCCACGATGCGGTGCATGCGGCTCTGGCCATGCGCGCGGCGCTGCGCACGTACAATGCCGAGCTCGAAGGCGAAGGCCTGCCGCCGCTCGCCATTGGCATCGGCATCCACCGCGGCCGCGGCCTCGCCGGGCTGATTGGCTCGCGGGAACGGCGCGAATATGCCTTTATCGGCAGCGCCGTGAACCTCGCGGCGCGGGTGCAGGCGCTGACCCGCGTGCATCAGGTCGATATTCTGGTCACCGAGGCGCTCCGCGCCGAGCTCGATGCCGGCTTCGAACTCGCGCCGATGCCGGCCGAGCCGGTCAAGGGCTTCGCCGAGCCGGTCGTCACCTATGCGGTGCGCGGCCTATCGGCGGCGCGTGAACGCGCGGCCGGGTGACAGACCCGCCGCACCGGCTGTCGCGGCCGGCTCAACCCCAGACGCTGCGCGCGACCTCGACCACCAGGGCGAGCTTGGCGATCTCGTCGGCCTCGCCGAGCGGATTACCGGAAACGGCCGAGGCGAAGCCGCATTGCGGGCTGATGGCGAGCCGCTCGAGCGGCACGAAGCGGGCGGCCTCGTCGATGCGGCGGCGCAGCGCATCCTTGTCCTCCAGCACCGGCGTCTTGGAGCAGACGAGGCCGAGCACCACCGCCTTGCTCGCCGGGACGAAGCGGAGCGGCGCGAAATCGCCGGCGCGCGGGCTGTCGTATTCGAGGAACAGCAGGTCGACGGCGAGCTCGGCGAAAGCGCGCTCGGCGATCGCGTCGTAGCCGCCTTCGGACAACCATTTGCCCTTGAAGTTGCCGCGGCACATGTGCAGCCCGACGGTCATGCCCTCGGGCCGCGGCGTCAGCGCGTCGTTGATCGCCCGGATATAGAGGCCGACCAGGGCGGCGGGATCGTCGCCACGCCGGGCGACCACGGCGCGCACGTCCGGATCGCAGAGCATGGCGAGCGGCACCTCGTCGATCTGCACGTAGGTGCAGCCGAGCCGGGCGAGGTCGGCGAGCTCGTCGCGGAAGATGCGCGCGAGATCGGCGAACAGCGCCTCGGCGCTGGCATAGGCGGCGGGCTCGATGCCGGCCCGGCCGCGCCAGAAATGCATGGTCGGCGGCGAGGGCAAGGTCACCTTGGGCGTGACGCGCGCCGCCGCCTTCAGGAAGGCGAACTCGCCGGTGGAGATGCCGCCGGCTTTGCGCGCCAGCCGGCCGGCCACGTGCGGCGCGATGAAGGGTTGCACCGCGCCGGTCTCGTCGTGGAAGTCGAACAGCGCCGGCCTGGTCGCCATGCCCTCGAGCGCGTCGACGAAGTGCCCCCAGTAGGAGCCGCGGCGGAACTCGCCGTCGGTGACGACCTGAAGCCCGACGCGCTCCTGCAGCGCCACCGCCTCTCTGATACATTCGTCCTGCACCGCCCCATACTCGGCCGCCGGCATTTCGCCGGCATGGAAGGCGCGGAAGGCCTGGGTCAGCCGGCGCGGCCGGAGCAGGCTGCCGACATGCTCGGCGCGGAAGCGCGGCATGAAGCTCGCGGCAGCCATCAGCGTCCTCCCTTGTCGCGGCGGTCGTTGATGCGCCTGGCCTTGAACTCGGTCTTCGGCAGGGTGCCGGGCCGCAGCACCTCGACATCGGCGCGGATTTCGAGGTGCGTGCGCACGGCTTCCCTGAGCCGGCCGGCCACGGCCGCCGGCGCATCGAAGGCGACGTGCTCGACGCGCAGTGTCATCACGTCGAGGCCGTCGGCGTTGGTGGTGAGCAGCACCTCGTATTCGTCGCCGATATCGCCGAGCGAGCGCACCGCCGCCTCGATCTGCGCCGGGAACATCTTGATGCCGCGGAGATTGATCAGGTCGTCGGCGCGACCGGTGAAGCAGCCCATCGCCCGCACATGGCTGCGGCCGCAGGCGCAGCGGCTCTGCTCGAAGACGGCATAGTCGCCGACCAGGAAGCGGAGCTGCGGCGAGCTCTCCGAATTGAGATTGGTGCAGACGGTGAGGCCGCGCAGGCCGGGGCTTTGCACCGCGCGCGTCTCAGGATCGACCGTCTCCCAGATCTGCACGTCCTCCATCAGGTGGGCGAAGACCGGCGCGCCCGCGCTCGCCGCCGCCGGACAGGAATAGCCGCCGACATGGGGCGCCGCTTCGGTGCAGCCGTAGAACTCGACGATGCGCGCGCCCCAGAGGTCCTGGATGCGCTCGCGCGTGCGGTCGATGCCGACGGCCGGCTCGCCGCCGACGAAGAGCAGCCGCACCTTGGTGTCGCGCGGCTCGTGACCGAGCTCCTGCAGCAGGCGGCCGAGATAGAGCGCGTAGGACGGCGTGCAGAGCAGGACGGTCGGCTGGAAGCGCTGGATGATGCCGGCCCGCGCTCTGCCGTCCATGCCGCCGCCGGGGATGAGCGGCAGGCCCATCTTGTTCAGCGCATATTGCACGCCCCAGGCCCAGACGTGCGGGCCATAGCCGGTGATCATGAAGACGGTATCGCCATGACGGAAGTCCATCGCCATCAGCGCCCGCGCGTTGGCCCAGGCCCAGAGCTCGCGGTCGAGCTGCGAATAGCGGAAGACGCGCGGCGTGCCGGTGGTGCCGGAGGAGGAGAACATCATCCAGCCGCGTTCGGCCCAGAGCGCCTCGCTCATGGTGCTGTAGGTGCCGTAGGGCGGATGCAGCAGCGCGTCCTCCGCCATTTCGCCTTTGTCCACGACCGGCCATTTCGCCAGATCGTCGATGCCGCAGATATCGGTCGGCGCCAGGCCCAGGCGGTCGAAGCGGCGGCGATAGAAGTCGCTATTCTCGTACAGGAAGGGGGTCAGCGCCGCGAGCTTGGCGTTCTGGATGGCGGTGAGTTCGTCGCGCGAGGCGCCGTCGAGCCGCGGCGACCACATGGCCTCGCC
>DATKPX010000157.1:0-2103 GCA_035523855.1 Allostellaceae bacterium | reverse complement strand
TGAGATGAAGGACGGACATGAGCTTCTTCTGCCGGCTTCGCACCGCCGAATGTCCGCATGGCATGTCGCCGAGGCCGCGTCAAGCGGCGCGGCCCGCGTGGCCTCGTCGGCAATGTCGGAATCTCGCAATCGTGTTGCGGCTACAGCAAGGGAGAGAGCGCGGTTCGTCCTGGCGGCGCTTGACGCGGCGTCCGGGAAGGACCACCTGCATCGCAGCGATCGCACCGAGGAGGCCGCGTGAAAGCGATACCCCTGGGAGCCAAGGGCTCCTTCGAGCTTGTGGTCGCGCCCGAGCATCTCGCGGACCACTTCAAGGACACCATCCTGCCGCCGATCCTGGCGACGCCCGTCATGATCATGATGATGGAGAACGCGGCTCTCAACGCGCTCAGGCCCTACCTAGAGCCCGGCGAGAGCGCGCTCGGCACCAATGTCGACATCGACCATCTGGCGGCGACGCCGATTGGCCGCCGGGTCAGCGCTGCCGCCGAGGTGACGGCGGTGCGCGGCCGGCGGGTGCGGTTCACCGTGCGGGCCCGGGATGGTGCCGAGGAGATCGGCGCCGGGACGCATGCGCGCATGGTGATCGACGTCGCCCGCTTCACCAGCCGGCTGCAGGCGAAGCGCGGCGCCGCGGCTTAGCTGCGAGCAAATTGGGACGCGTCTACACATCGGCGTGATCGCAACCGGGAATGCAGGGGCCGCACGGCTGCCGTGCTTCCGCCTCACTAGGTGTGGAGGCGGCGCGTCGCCACGTCTGTTGGCAGAGCCACGGAGGCAAAGATGAGCAGAGCAGTTTTCCTCGTCCCGATGGCGCTCGCGATCTTCGGTCTTGCCGCCTGCGCCGGACAATCCGACGAGTATCCCGGCAGCGCCGGCTATCGGCCCTATTACGAGCGTGGCATCGATCAGGACATCAACGCCACGCACAATCCGAACGCGCCGACCGCGGGCAGCGAGGGCCTGCCGGACCCGTCGACGGAGCTCGACCAGCCGACCGAATAGGGTTCTTGCCGCGGCGCCCGGCCGCAGTTCGAGGCAAGGCCGGCAAAGCCGCCACAGGATCCGGCGGGTCCGCTCTGGGCGCGCGCCCATCTCCCTGCAAAGCGACGCGGCGTCTGCGCCGCGCCATCGTGTGAACCCGGCCATTACGGGAGCGTTAGATGCTGTATCTCGATCGCACCGCTGAACTGCAGCAGGATGAGAATCTCGGCTGCAGCGGAATCATGGGAGTGGATCCCGTGGCGTTTCCCTGGGCGGTTCTGGCTCTCGAGACCGATATCAAGGCGGGCGAGGCGGGCTGGCGCCTGGCCGGTGCTTACGCCACCGCCACCGAGGCCTTGGGCGCGGCGCCGCCCGGCGAGCGCATCGTCATGCTCGGCGCCTTCCATCCGCTGCAGCTGCCGGAGGCGGCGGACTGATTTTCCGGGAGGGCGGACCATGTCGCAATCGGGAACCGCGGGATTTCTCTTCGACCTCGACGGCACCCTCGTCGACAACGTCTACGACCACGTGCTGGCGTGGAAGGAAGCGCTCGACGCTCTGGGCATCGAGCTCTCGGTCTGGCGCATCCATCGCCGCGTCGGCATGAGCGGCGGCCTCTTCATCAACGCGCTCCTGCGCGAGACCGGCGTCGAGATCACGCCGGAACGCAACGAAGAGATCCATCGCCTCCACGCCGAGGGCTATGCGCGGCGCTCGGCGCATGTCCGGCCGCTGCCCGGCGCGCGCGAGCTGCTCGCCACCCTCGACGAGCGCGGCGTTCCCTGGGCGGTCGCCACCAGCGGCCGCCGGGTGAGCGCGACGCTGACGCTCGACCGGATCGGCATCGACTATACCCGCGTGCCGATCGTGACGCGCGACCAGGTGCAGCACGCGAAGCCCGATCCCGATCTCTTCCTCGCCGCGGCGGAGCGCCTCGGGATCGAGATCCGCAACGCCATCGTGGTGGGCGACAGCGTCTGGGACATGCTCGCCGCCCAGCGCGCCCACTGCCTCGGCGTCGGCCTGCTCTCCGGCGGCTACGGCACCGACGAGCTCGAGCGCGCCGGCGCCTATCGCGTCTACGAGGATCCCCGCGACCTGCTGCGCCATCTCGACGAG
>DATKPX010000156.1:0-3133 GCA_035523855.1 Allostellaceae bacterium | reverse complement strand
CTCGATCTTGAAGATCGCCGCATCGCCGTCGCCGATGTCGACGACGCCCGCGTTCTCGCCCGGCCCGCAGATCACCTTCGGCCCCGTGGTCGGCAGGCGCCGCAGCCATTTCTTCGACGACTTGTAGGAGCAATGCTCGCTCCACATCACCGAGAAGATGCCGAGCTCGGTGAGGTTCGGCTCGCGCCCCATGATGCGGACCGCGCGCTGGTATTCCTCGGCGGTGAGGCCGTGCTCCTTGACGATTTCCGGCGTGATGGGTTGTGCAGATTTCAACGGGAACCTCGAGTGCGCAAAGACCGAGCGGGCCCCTCACCCCGACCCTCTCCCCCGTTCGGGGGCGAGGGGGAAGGGGCTGTGACTGAGCAGCCCCTCTCCCCCGCTAGGGGGAGAGGAAGGGTGAGGGGGCGATGCGCGGAATTCAGTTTATTGGAACTCGTCGCCACTCCGCCGCTGCTCAAGCCAAGGCCCCCACGATGCCGTCGAACAGCGCCTTGCCGTCGGTGCAGCCTTGGAGATCCTCGCTGGCGTCCTCGGGATGCGGCATCAGGCCGAGCACGGTCTTCGCCTCGTTGAAGATGCCGGCGATGTTGTGGGCGGAGCCGTTGGCGTTGGCATTGTCGGTGATCATGCCGTCCTCGCGGCAGTAGCGGAACGCGATCAGCTCCCGATCCTCCAGCCGCTGCAAGGTGGCGTCGTCGGCATAGTAGTTGCCGTCATGGTGCGCGACGGGAACCCGGATCACCTGGCCGGTCTCGTAGCCGGCGGTGAACAGGCTCTGGCTGGTCTCGACGCGGAGGTTGACGTCGAAGCAGTGGAACTTGAGCGTCCGGTTCGGCAGCAGCACGCCCGGCAGCATGCCGGCCTCGCACAGCACCTGGAACCCGTTGCAGACGCCAAGCACCGGCACGCCCTTGCCGGCCCGGTCCTTCACCTCGCGCATGATCGGCGAATGCGCCGCCATGGCGCCGCAACGCAGATAGTCGCCATAGGCGAAGCCGCCCGGCACCACGATGAGATCGGTCTTCGGCAGCTCGCTGTCGCCGTGCCAGACCCGGTGCGGCTTCTTGCCGGAGCTGCGCTCCAGCGCGTCCATGATGTCCTGCTCGCGGTTCGATCCGGGAAAGACGATCACGGCAGCTTGCATGGGCGCCTCGGGCGGGGAGGGAGTGGCCCATGAGATAGCCTGCCCGGAAGCCCCGATCAAGCCGGCTGCCCGAGTCGCGGGTCGGGGTTGCGCAACTCTGGCGCGCGCGACCGAATCTGTCTCCAGCGGCCCGGCTCGGGCAATGATCGGTGCGGTGACCGATGCCTGCTGACACTCGCGCGGGGCGTGGATTAGCCTGCGGACTTTGCGGGGGAGGAACGGAAATGGCGAACAGCTTCGACGGCGGGTGCGCCTGCGGCGCGGTCAGGTATCGGATGAGCTCGGCGCCGATGTTCGTGCACTGCTGCCACTGCCTCGATTGCCAGCGGCAGACCGGCAGCGCCTTCGTGCTGAACGCGCTGATCGAGGCGGACCGGGTGACGCTCCTCAAGGGCGAGCCCAAGGCGGTGCCGGTGCCGACCGACAGCGGCAAGCCGCATCGGATCTTCCGCTGCCCCAGCTGCGAGACCGCGGTCTGGAGCGAGTATGGCGGCGCGGGGCCGGTGATCCGTTTTGTCCGCGTCGGCACCCTCGACAATCCCGCGGCGCTCGCGCCCGACGTCCACATCTACACGCGCTCGAAACAGCCCTGGGTTACGCTGCCGGCGGCCGTGCCGGCCTTCGAGGCTTATTACGATTCCCGCACGGTCTGGCCGCCGGAGAGCCTCGCGCGGCGGCGCGCGGTGCTCGGCTAGCAGGGATTGCCCGCGGCGAGCTGCTGCAGGTCGGGCGGCAGATCCGACGGCACCGTGTTCTGCGCCGGCGTGTCGAGCCAGGCGGTCGAGCCGCCGATCACCGGGCTGACACTGGGCGATGTGATGTCGCCGCTGACGCGGAAGGGGATGTCGAGGGCGAGCGGCCCGCTGGCGTGGGATTTGACCGTGAGATCGAGGGTGCCGCGCGGCAGGTCGAGCTGCCCGCCGCCGATCAGCGTCGCCTCGTTGGTCGCCAGTCGGAGCGGCGCGACGGCGCCGAGGCCGTCATGGAGACTGACGACGCCGAGCAGGCAGCGGACCGGCGCCGAGCCGGCGCTCCGGCGGAAGAGCGAGCGGATATCGGTGGAGGCGCGCTCGAGCAGCGAGCGGGCGACGCTGCCCCGGCGCATCGCCAGCACGGCGGCGCCCTGGCTCGTCTTCAGCGCGTCCGCCACGGTGCCGCCGGTCATCTCCAGCGTGGCGCCGCCGTCGACGCTGCCGGTGATCTGGCCGGCATCGGCGCCCAGCAGCTCTGCCAGCGGGCTCGCGTCGAGACCGGAGAGCCGCGCAGTCGCGGCGATCCGCGTCCCCGCCGGCACGGTGCTCGCATCGCCGGACGCCTCGATCTTGCCGCTGGCGAAGGCGAAGCTCGCTTGCTGCAGCGCCGCGTGGCCCGCGGCGAGGGTGCCGCGCATCGCCAGGTCGGCGAGCCGCAGCGTGCCGTAGGAGAGCCGGCTGGCGGCGATGGAGGCGTCGATGTCGGTGCCGCCGCTCTGGTCGAGCCGCAGCGACAGCGCGCCGATGTCGCGGGTGGGCTTGGACGGGTCATAGCCGCCGGCGATCAGCATCTGCTGGAGATCGAGATCGGGAAATCGGAGATCGAGCGCCAGGTTGTCCGGCTGCCCGCGGCGGCCCTCCTGCAGGGTGACGGCGCTGCCGGTGAAATCGCTGCTGGCGAGCCGCCCCTTGGCATCGGAGAGCTGCCAGTGATCGCCGGCGCGCTGCAAGGGGCCGGCGATGGAATAGGGCAGGGGTGCCGCGAGCCCGGCCTGGAAGACGTCGAGGAACTGGCCGAGGTCCTCGCCCTCGATGGCGAGCGTGCCGTCGGCGCCGTCGAAGTTGAGGGGATCCCGGAGGGTGCCCTTGAAATCGATCCGGCTCGCGGCGCCGGAGAGCGAGAAGCTGAGGCCGAACGGCTTCGCGCTGTCGCGCATCGTGGCGAAGCCCTGCGTCTCGCCGGCGAGCTGGCTGGGAATGCCGTTATAGGCGCCGTCGAGCGTCACGGTGACCG
>DATKPX010000155.1:0-2641 GCA_035523855.1 Allostellaceae bacterium | reverse complement strand
TCGCCGACGCCGACGCAGGTGAACTCCTGGCTCTGCACGTCGATGCCGAGCTCGCGGAAATGCCGCTTCACCAGCTCCCAGGCGCCGCGGGCGGTGATGCCCATCGCCTTGTGGTCGTAGCCCTGCGAGCCGCCGGAGGCGAAGGCGTCGTCGAGCCAGAAGCCGTATTCCGCCGCCACGCCGTTGGCGATGTCGGAGAAGGTGGCGGTGCCCTTGTCGGCGGCGACCACCAGATAGGGATCGTCCTCGTCGTGGCGGACGACGTCCGCCGGCGGCACGATCTTGTCGCCGACGATGTTGTCGGTGATGTCGAGGAGGCCGCGCATCAGCGTCTTGTAGCACTCCACCACTTCCGCCATCAGCGCCTCGCGCCCGCCGGGGCCGGCGGCGGGCGGCGGCTTCTTCACCACGAAGCCGCCCTTCGAGCCCACCGGCACGATGACGGCGTTCTTCACCATCTGCGCCTTCATCAGCCCCAGGATCTCGGTGCGGAAATCCTCCTTGCGGTCGGACCAGCGGATGCCGCCGCGCGCCACCTTGCCGCCGCGCAGATGGCAGCCCTCCATGCGGGGCCCGTAGACATAGATCTCGTAGAGCGGCCGCGGCAGCGGCAGCAGCTCGATCTCGTGACTCCTGAGCTTCACCGAGAGATAGGGCTTGGGCGCGCCCGCCTTCGTGCGCTGGAAGTAGTTGGTGCGCAGGCTCTTGCGGATGAGCGTCAGGAAGCTGCGGAGGATGCGGTCCTCGTCGAGATTGGCGACGGCGTCGAGATCGCGCTCGATGTCCGCCGCCAGGCTCGCCCTTTCCTCGGCCGCCGCCGGGGCGGCGGGATCGAAGCTGCGCTCGAAGAGCCTCGCGAGCTTCGCCGCGATCGCCGGGTAATGGGCGAGCGTGTCCTCCATATAGGCCTGGCTGAAGGCGCTGCCGGCCTGGCGCAGCGCCTTGGCGTAGAGGCGCAGCACCATCACCTGGCGCCAGTCGAGGCCGGCGCCGAGGATCAGGCGGTTGAAGCCGTCGCTCTCCATCTCGCCGGCCCAGAGCCGCGCGAAGGCGGCCTCGAAGCGGGCGCGGTCGCGGTTGACGTCGACGACGGCGCCGCGCGAGGCGAGCTCGAAATCCTGCATCACCACCGCCTCTTCGTCGCCCACGGGCTGGATGCGGTAGGGCTCCTCGCTGATCACCTTGAGGCCGAGCTGCTCCAGCATCGGCAGCACGTCGGAGAGCGCCGCCGGCGCGCCGCGGCCGTAGATCTTGAAGCGCAGCTCCTCGGCCTCGGCCTCGATGGGCTTATAGAGCGTCAGCGCCAGCGGCGTCGTTCCGGCGCGCACCTCCTCCAGGCGCTCGATGTCGTAGAGCGCCACCGCGGCGGCGAAGCGCTCCTTGTAGGCGGTGGGGAAGGCGCCGCCATAGCGCTTCAGCAGGGCGAGACCCGTCGCCTCGCCGTGCTGCTCGATCAGCGCCTCGGAGAGCCGGTCCTCCCAGCTCCGCCCGGCCTCGGCGAGCGCGCGCTCGATCGCGGCGACGTCGACCTCGCGCCTGTCGCGGCCCTCGCGCGGGTCGGTGCGGACGACGTAATGGACGCGCGCCAGCACGGAATCGTCCACATGGGTATAGACGTTCGAGACCTCGCCCTTGAGCGACTTCTCCAGGATGCCGCCCAGGCGCCGGCGCAGCTCGGTGTTGTAGCGCTCGCGCGGCACATAGACGAGGCAGGAGACGAAGCGGCCGAACGGATCGCGGCGGGCGAAGAGCGCGATGCGCTGGCGCTCCTGCAGATTGAGGATGCCGTTCGCGGTCTCGAAGAGCTCGTCGTCGGAGATCTGGAACAGCTCGTCGCGCGGATAGGTATCGAGGATGTGCTGCAGCGCCTTGGCGTCGTGGCTCTGCGGCGGGAAGCCGGCGCGCGAGAGCACGCGGGCGACCTTGCGGCGCAGCAGCGGGATCGAGCGCGCGCCGCGGCTGTAGGCGAGCGAGGTGAAGAGCCCGACGAAGAGCCGCTCGCCGATCGCCTTGCCGTCGGGGCCGAACATGCGCACGCCGATCGCGTCCATGTAGACGGGACGGTGGATGGTCGAGCGCTTGTTGGTCTTGGCGATCAGCAGCAGCGACGGCAGGCGCAGGAACTCCTGCACCGCCGGCGGCAATGTCTTGAAGTTCCTGAGCCCGTCGAAAATCGTATAGGCGTCGTCGCGCAGGATGCCGAGGCCGCTCTGCGGCACGATGTCGATGCCGGTGCCGCCCTCGCCGGTGCCGAAGCGGTATTCGCGATAGCCCAGGAAGGTGTAGTTGTCGTCGTCGAGCCAGCTGAGGAAATCCGCCGCCTCGGAGACGTCCGCCGCCGGCAGGTTGAGCGCCGCCGCCGGCGCCGCCAGCACCGCCTGGCGCGCCGCCAGCAGCGCGCCGCGCATGCGCTGCCAGTCCGCCACCGAGAGGCGCACGTCCTCCAGCACCCGCGTCAGCCGCTGGGTGATCTCGGCGAGCCTGGCGGGATCGCTCTGCTCGCTCACCTCCACATGCATGGCGGATTCGCGGATCGCCTCGCTGCCGTTGCCGCCGGCGCCCGCCTCCAGGAGCTCGGCGAGCTTGCCCTTGCCGTCGCGGCGCACCAGCAGGATCGGATGGATCACCAGATGGACGATGA
>DATKPX010000154.1:0-9490 GCA_035523855.1 Allostellaceae bacterium | reverse complement strand
TGGTGACGTCGAGGGCGGTGGTGGGCTCGTCGGCGACCAGGAGCCGCGGACGGCAGGCGAGCGCGATCGCCAGCAGCGCGCGCTGCCGCATGCCGCCGGAAAGCTCGTGCGGATAGGCATCGGCGCAGCTCTCCGGCAGCGTGACGAGAGCGAGGAGCTCGTCGATGCGCCGATCGACCGCGAGCTCGGGCGTGTGGCGCCGCACGCTCTCGCCGATCTGGCGGCCGATCCGCATCACCGGGTTGAGGTAGCCGAGCGGATCCTGGAAGACGATCGCCACCGGATTGCCGCGCACGCTCTCCCATTCGGCCTGGGTGAAGCCGGTGACGTCGCGTCCGGCGATGGTGATCCGACCCGCTTCGATGGCGGAGCTCCGCTCCGGGTTGAGGCCGAGCAGGGCGCGGGCGAGGCTCGACTTCCCCGATCCCGATTCGCCCACCAGGCCGACCGCCTCGCCCTCGCCGACCGTCATGCTGACGCCGTTCATCGCCCGCACCCGGACATCGCCGGCGCGGAAGGCGAGGGTGACCGCCTCGAGTTCCAGGATGTTGGCGCGCGCCGTTGCCATGCCTATTTCGCCAGCCGCGGATTGAGCGCGGAGCCGATCGCATCCCCCAGCAGGTTGAAGGCGAGGACGGTGACGAAGATCGCGGTGCCGGGGAAGACCGAGAGCCACCAGGCATTGAAGAGGAAGCGCTGGCCGCTGTTGAGCATGCGGCCCCAGCTCACGAGGTCGGCGTCGCTCAATCCGAGGAAGCTGAGCGCCGCCTCCAGCAGGATCGCCTGGGCGATGATGAGGGTGCCCGCCGCCAGCACCGGCGCCAGCGCGTTGGGGATGATCTCGGCGGTCAGGATCGCGGATTCGCGCACGCCGAGGCAACGGACGGCGTCGACGAATTCCAGCTGCTTCACCCGCATCACCTCGCCGCGCATCAGCCGCGCGATCTGCGGCCAGGCCAGCAGCGCGATCACCATCACCACCCGCGAGAGGCCGGGCCCGGAGAGCGCCACGATCACCGCGGCCAGGATGAAGCTGGGGATGACCTGGAAGATCTCGGAGATCCGCATCACCAGCATGTCGAGGACGCCCTCGTAGTAGCCGGCGACGGCGCCGATCGCCGTGCCGATCAGCGTCGCGGCCAGCGCGGCGGCGAACCCGACGGTCATCGAGACGCGGACGCCGAAGACGATGCCGGTCAGCACGTCGCGGCCGAGCTCGTCGGTGCCGAGAAGGTGCAGCCAGGACGGCGCCTGCATCACGTTGTTGGTAATGCGGTGCGGATCGAGGCCGGGAAGCAGTGGCGCCAG
Organism: Allostellaceae bacterium; assembly: GCA_035523855.1. Taxonomy (GTDB): domain Bacteria; phylum Pseudomonadota; class Alphaproteobacteria; order ATCC43930; family CGMCC-115725; genus DASZHJ01. The sequence goes on along the minus strand of DATKPX010000154.1, from coordinate 8,182 downwards.
GATCGCGATCGCCACCAGCGCGGCGACATAGAAGGCGGCGGCGAGGCCGATCCTGTGGCCGCGGAACCGGCGCCAGGCTCTAAGCATTGCGGGGACCCGCGCTGCGCACGCGGGGATCGAGCGCCGCGTAGAGCATGTCGGTCGCGATGTTGGCGATCACGACGATGATGGCGGTGAAAAGGAAGATCCCTTGCAGAACCGGATAGTCGCGGTTGCCGATCGAGGTGATGAAGAGATTGCCCAGCCCCGGCCAGGCGAACACCGTCTCGACCAGGATCGCGCCGGTGAGGGCATAGCCGAAATTGTAGCCGATGACGGTGACGATCGGGATGAGGGCATTGGGCAGCACGTGCCGCCAGAGCACGGTGCGCCGGCTCAGGCCTTTCGCCTTGGCGGTGAGCACGAAGTCCCGCGCCAGCGCCTCGGCGACGCTGGCCCGCGCCACCCGCGCGATGATCGCCACGTAGTAGATGGTGACGCTGAACATCGGCAGCACGAGATGCCAGGCGATATCGGTCAGCGCGCGCCAGCCGGTGAAGGTCTCGCGCAGCGACACGAAACCCTGCGCCGGCAGCCAGTGCAGCCGGATCGCGAAGACGATGATCAGGAGCTGGCCGAGCCAGAAGATCGGCACCGAGAATCCCACCAGGCTGAGCGCGGTGATGCCGGTGTCGTAGAGGCTGCCGGCGCGCGGCGCCGCGGCGAGCGCGAGCACGATGCCGAGCACGGCCGCCGCCACCAGCCCCGGCAGCATCAGCAGCAGCGTGAGCTCCGAGCGCTGCAGGATGAGGCCGAGCACCGGCTGCCGGTTGGCAAAGGAGAAGCCGAGATTGCCCTTGGCGAGATTGACGAGATAGAGGCCGAGCTGGGTCAGGATCGGCTGGTCGAGGCCGAACTCGTGGCGGATCTGGTCCGCGTAGCCGGGCGGCGTCGGAAAGTCGCCAACCAGCGCCTGGATCGGGTCGCCGGGGACGACATGCACGATGAGGAAGTTGATCACCAGGATCGCGAGGACGACGGGGATCGCCCAGCCGAGCCGGGCGAGCAGGAAACGCCGCATCAACCCGTCCTTGTCACGCTCTGCCTGGGCCGGCGCCCTCGGGAACCAGCAGCCGCGTCAGCGCGCGGATATCCGGCAGCTCCTCCAGCGTCTCGACGCAGGCAATCAGCGCGCGGCAGCGCTCGGCGCCGAAGACCGGCGTGATCAGCGAGCTGACTTTGGTCTGGAGCTCGCTGTCGCTCAGCGGATTCTCCGGCGCGCCCTTGGCGAAGGGGGTCTGATGCTCGAGACGCCGCCCGTCCGCGAGGCGAAGCTCGAGCGGCGGATATTCGCCGATCTTGAGGGTGCGGTCCGCCACCACCTCGATCCGCCGCATCAGCTGGCGCACCGCCGGCTCCTCGCTGCGGAGCGGCTGGAACTGGTCGAGGGTGGCCCGGCCGCTGAGGGCGCCGACCGCCAGCGCGTACTGCATGCTGAACTGCGCATCGAGCATGGTGCCGATCTGCAGGCGGTCGAACTGCCGGCGGGTCTGGGCATTGCCATGGACGACCATGCCGGCGATCGCCGCGCTGCCGGTGCCGGTCTCGCGCATCATGTCGAAGAGGGAATCGAGAGAGGCGTGCAGGCCGCGGCAGCAGGCATAAGGCTTCATGCCGGAGCGCGCGATGCGGAATTCCGTGCCGAGGCCGGCGAGGGTAAGCTCGGGCGTGGCGACGTCAGGCCCATAGGTCGCGAAGAAGCCGCCCCATTCCGCCTCCAGCACCTGGCGCGGACCGGTCATGCCGGCCGCCGCCAGCAGCGTCGCCGAGAGGCCGTTCTCCGCCGCGCGGCCGGGATGGAAGCGCTTGGTCATCGCGCCATCCGCCAGGAACGCCCAGATGCCGCCGGTGAAGGTGCCGGCGATCCCCAGCGCATCGGCGAAGCGCTCCGCGTCGAGGCCGAGCATCTTGGCGGCCGCCGCCGCGGCGCCGAAGCTGCCGCAGGTGCCCGTCGAGTGCCAGCCGCGCTCGTTGTGCGGACGATAGCCGCCGGCGCCTTCCAGCACGCGCGCCGCCAGGTCGTAGCCGGCGAGCAGCGCCACGAGGGCGGTTCGCCCGCTGACGGCGCCGCGCCCGGCCAGCGCGCAGAGCACGGGAATGACCACCGCGCCGGAATGGCCGCAGCCGCCGAAATCGTCGAGCTCCAGCGCGTGCATCGCGGTGCCGTTCACCATCGCCGCGAGCGGCGGCGGCAGCGTGGCGCGATGGCCCCAGACCGCCGCTGAGCCCGGCGCACCCTCGTTGCAGGCCTGCGCCGCGCGCAGCGCCGCCGCGGTGACGTCGGTGTCGGCGCCGGCGATCCCCGCCGCAAGTCCGTCGAGGAGGAAGCGTTTCGCCAGGGCGATCGCCTCGGCGGGCATGTCCTCGTAGCGCGCCGCCGCCCAGTAGCGCGCCAGCATCTCCGTCAGCGAAGCGCTGCGGACGGTATCGGCCTTGGTCGAACTCGCTACTGCTTCAGCCATACGTCGTCCCACCACATGTAATTGGCGCCATGCCAGAGGCCGCGCAGCTTGGCGCTCGCCGCGTCGATCTCGGCCTGCTGATGGATGGTGAGGGTCGGCAGATCGCGCGCCAGGATCTCCTGGAGCTTGAAGTAGTATTTGGCGCGCTCCTCCTGGCTCGCCGCGTCGCGGCCCTTGCCGAAGAGATCGTCCACCTCCGGGTTCGAGTAGCCGCTGGCGTTGTTGAAGGTCGCCGCATTGTTGATGGATTCCGTCGCGTAGATCCGCGACACACCCAGCGCCGGATCGCCCGATGTCGTGTAGTTCTGCAAGGTCGCGTCGAAATCGTAATCCGCGTAGACGCGCTTCAGCACCACCGGCCGCTCGGCGCCCTCGAGCACCACCTTGACGCCCACCGCCTCCCAGTACTTGGCGATCGCCTGGGCCCAGGAGGTGTATTCCGGCCGGCCGGTATCGAAGGAGAGGCGGAGGGTGAAGCGCACTCCGTCGGCGCCCGGCTTCACGCCGGCCTCGTCCAGCAGCTTGGCGGCGCGGGCGGGATCGAAGGCATACATCTTGTCGTAGTCGACGGCGGGGTTGTAGGCCCACTTGATCCGCGTATCGATCGCGCTCACCGCCGGGCCGCCGGTATCGTAGAAGACATTCTGGTGGATGTAGTTGCGGTCGAGCGCGGTCAGCAGCGCCTGGCGCACCTGCGGCTTGTCGAGCGGCGGCTTGCGCGTGTTGAAGATGATGAGATCGTCGCTCGGATAGCTGACGTCGCGCACCTCGAAGCGCGGATCGCTGTTGAAGAGCTTGTAGGAGCTGAGCGGAAAGTAATACTCGTCGATGAAATCAATGTCGCCCGACTGCAGCGCCAGGATGCGCGTCGAGGAATCCGGCATGATCTTGACGATCAGGCGATCCAGATAAGGCTTGCCCTTGCGCCAGTAGTTCGGATTGCGCGTGAAGGTCAGGTGGTCGCCGCGCACCCACTCGCTGAGCTGGAACGGCCCGTTGCCGATCGGCGCCGTCAATGATGCCGGGCTCTTCAGCACGTCGGTGCCGCGGAAGACATGAGCCGGCAGGATCGCCGCGTTCTGCTCGCAGGCGAGCGAGAACAGGAAGGGGCCGAACGGCTTCGAGAGATGAATGACGACGGTCATGGGATCCGGTGTCTCGATGTCCTTGATGGCCTTGCCCGGCGTGTTGAACTTGGCGCCGAACTTCGCGCTCACCTCCAGCAGGGTGAACTTGACGTCGTCGGAGGTGACCGGCTTGCCGTCGCTGAAGCTCGCTGTCTCCAGATGGAAGGCATAGGTGAGGCCGTCAGGCGCGATCTCCCAGGATTTCGCCAGGCTGGGCTCGATCTTGAAATCCTCGCCGAAGCGCACGAGCGCATCATAGAGGATGCAGCCGGTGAAGACGTCGGGAACGCCGACGCTGACATCGGGGTTGAGCACCGCGGGATCGGCGCCGAGCACCGCGATCGCGGTGCCGCCGCGCTGCGGCGTCTCCTCGGCGGCGGCCGGTAATGCGGCCGCCAGCACCGCCAGGCTGATGCATGCCGCCGCCCAGCCCGCGATACTGCGCCGGTTCGCGCGATCGATCGATCTCGCCATGACTTTCTTGCTCCCCACCCCTAGCCGCGCGATCGTTATTTCCGTGCCTCAAGGATCGCCAGCGTGCGCGCCATCTCGTTGGTCTGGATCATGATCGCCTCGTCGGCGCCGAGCCCGGGCTTCGAGAGCTGGAAATCCGGTTGGCAGGCGAGCGCGATATGCGTGGTGATGCGCGCGGACTGGTCGGTCTCGTTGGCGGTGCCGCCGAGGCCGGCGCCCATGCCGTGCGACTTGCAGTAGAGCACCGCCTCGATCGTGTTGTTGATGCCACCGAGGTCCGGCGTCTTGATCTGGACATAGTCCGCGGCCGCCTCGTCGGCGAAGAGCTTGATGTCCTCGAGAGTGTTGCACCATTCGTCGGCGATGAGGCCGACCGCGACGCCCTTCCGCTTGAGAAGAGCGCGCACCGTGCGGAAGCTCTCGATCTGCTGCTGCTGGGTCTTGGCGATGATCGGCGATTCCACCAGCAGCTCGAAGGGCGCCGCCGCCTCGCGCACGCGGCCGAGATAGTCGGCGAGCGGCTCCAGCCTCATCTCGAAGAGCTCGCCCAGCGTGCCGTAGACATCGAGATGGATGCGCGGACGATAATCCGCATCGCCGATCTGCCGGATGCGGGTCGAGACCATGCGCGCGAAATCGACGAGCTTCTCGCCCTTGAGGCCCACATGCTGCGGCACCAGGGTGAAGGACGCATGCGGCAGCAGCTCCACCCGCTTCAGGATCACGCGGTCGAGCTGCAGCGGGTCGTCCTTGTGGCAGGAGGCGAGAATGGGGATCGGCGCGGTCGCGATCTTGCTGCCGTACTCCTTGGCGATCACCTCCGCCATGGTGGTCTTGCTCGCCAGCGCCGCGGCGTGCAGCAGCGCCTGGGTGATGCCATAGCGGACCGCCGTGTGCAGCGGCTTGCCGTTGCGCTGATAGCGGTCGAGCTCCTCCGCATGGGCGCGGAACTTGCTCACGTCGCGGCCTGTGAGGGTGGCGGCGAGCTCGCCGCGGAGATAGTCGATGTGCTCGTCGGCCTGGAAGGCGGGGTCGCGGCCGGCGACGCCCGCCAGGATCACGTCGGCGCAGTCGCCGAACGCGATCTGGCCGTCGGAGAGGAACAGCATGACGGAGATGATCGTCGCCGGCTCGGCAATCCGCCGGAAGCCCGGCGACACTGGCTTGCCGTGAAAGACGAAGCCGTCCTGCTGCGCGCCGCCTTTCATCGCGGCGAGGTCCCGGTGCATGTAGCCGGAGCGGCCAACCGAGCAGACGACGCGTTCAATCTTCACTTGAAACACTCCCTGATCCGCGGTTTGGAAATCTCGCAGCAACCAAGTCCAGCAATCCGCCTCGCCACGATCCTATGCCGCCGAGGCGGGCCCTGTCACTGACCCGCGGGCGCATGCAGAGCTTCCGGGCGGCATCGAGCGATGCCGCCTAGGCAGAGGCCGGGTAGGGCCGTCTCGCGAAGCGCTCGCCGCGGTCGGCACCGGCGGCAAAGCGCAGATGGCGCATGAGGCCGCGGACGCTGTTCAGCCCTTCGATTGCCGGCAGCTGTGCCCGGATCTCGGCATAGCCCGCGGGCGGCATCAACCCCTCCGCGCAGTCGCGGAACTTCTCCTCCAGCTCCGCCCGGCTGAACGGCCGGAACATGGTTCCGCGCGCATGCTGGATCTTGGTGTGCAGCACGCGCCCGTCCTTGAGGCGCACGGTGATCTCCGCCGGCTTGCGCGCTTCCGGCGCCTCGGCGTCGCCGCGCGGATGCGTCTCCATGGTGATGAGCGGGAAGAGCCTCCGCACCTCCGGCCGCTGGATCGCCGAGAGGATGAAATCGGAGAGCTGCAGCTGGCCGCCCGTGAGCGCCGCCGCGATGCAGTACTGCATGCTGAAGCGCGCCTCCATCTCCTGCACCGGATCAGGATAGAGCAGGCTGCTGGCATTGCCCCAGCCGACCAGCGTGTTGACCGCCTCGACGTCCTTGGCGCTGAACTTGTGCTTCGCCTGCAGCTCCAGGAGCCCATCGAGAGCGCGATGCGCGCCAGCGCAGCAGGGATAGCATTTGGGCTCGAGCCCGTATTTCTCCGCCGCCAGCGGCGCGCCGAGATCGTCGAGCACGCCCTCCCAGCCCCGCGAGGCGGGGCCGACGTAGAGGCTGCGGAAGCCGTAATGGCCGTCGAGCGGCTCAGGCGCGGCGGTGATGCCGCTCTCGGCGAGCCGCGCGGCGATGACCGCGTTCTTCGCCGCCATGCCGGCGTGAAAAGGCTTTGCCGCGGTGCCGAACTGCGCCTTGACGCCGGACGCCATGCTGACGCCGAGGCTGATGGCGTGGGCGGTCTGCTCGCGGTCGAGGCCGAGGAGGCGGGCGCAGCCGGCGGCGGCGCCGATGGTGCCGACGGTCGAGGTCGCATGCCAGCCATTGTCGTAGTGGAGGCGGTTCACGCCATGGCCGACCGCCACCTGGATCTCGATGGCGACCAGCCACGCCGTGATGATGTCGGCGCCGCCGGCGTCGATCTCCTCGGCGAGCGCCAGCAGCGCCGGCAGGATCACCGCGGAGGGATGCGTCATCGCGTAGTGGATGTTGTCGTCGTAATCGAGCGCATGGGCGGCGGTGCCGTTCGCCAGCGCGGCCCAAGGCGCCGAGGCCGGCTCCGGCGATCCCACCACCGTGGCGGCGCCGCCGCCCCAGCCGGAGATCGCCGAGCGCACCCGGCTTGCTCCTTCATCGCCCGCGCCGGCGACCATGCAGGCGATGGTGTCGTAGATCGCGTCCCGCGCCCATCGGCGCGCGGTCTCCGACGCCGTACCGTCCCACTCCGCCGCCCAGTCGGCCAGCCTCTTCGTCACGTCCATGACCACGTTCCCGCCGTTTGGAGTGCGCCGCTCTCGCCTCAGGGCGCCGCCGATTGACCGCTCGCGCCGCTCTGGCCTATACAAATTATCCCGCATCCGCAGCTCGAGGCAATGGCACGCGATGATCATCCGCGATCTGGTCTGCGCCGTCGGCCGGGCCGGCTATTTCAACAAGGACCTGGTGGCGATCAAGCGCGGGCCGGTGGCGGATGGCTTCGCCTATCGGGGTGCACCCGCGAGCCCGGGCTTCCGCCAGATCATCCAGCCTGGCGAGGCTGTCTCCATCATGCTGATCCTGGAGGACGGGCAGGTGGCGATCGGCGACTGCGTCGATGTCATCCTCGCCGGCATCGCCGGCCGCGATCGCGTGTTCCAGGCGGCGGAGCATCTGCCGCTGCTCGAGGGCGAGCTGCGCGATCTCCTGCGCGGGCGCGCCATCGATCGCTTCATCCCGCTGGCAGCGGAGATCGAGGCTTATCGCCACCGTGGCGCCGCGCTCCACACCGCGGTGCGCTATGGGCTGAGCCAGGCGCTCCTCCACGGCGCGGCGCTCGCCGGCCGCTCGACGATCGCCGAGGTGATCGCGGCGGAATATGGCTGCGCGCTGCCGAGCAGGCCGGTGCCGATGCTGGCCTCCTGCCTCACCCACGACTACGACCAGATTGACCGCATGATCATGAAGCGGCTGGAGCTGCTGCCGCATTCCTCCTTCCACATTCCCGAGCGCGATCTCGGCCGCGACGGCGGCAAGCTCTTGGAATACGGCCAGCGCCTGGCGCGCCGCGTGCGCGAGCTCGGCGGCGGCGACTACCGCCCGCGCATCCATCTCGATGTCTACGGCACCATCGGCGAGCTGTTCGAGATGCGCATCCCCGCCATCACCGACTATCTCGGGCGCCTGAAGGCGGCGGTGGCGCCCCTCGATCTGCTGATGGAGACGCCGATCCTGGCGACATCGAAAGCGGCGCAGATCGCCGCCTTTCAGGAGCTGAAGCAGTCTCTCGCGCGCGCCGGCCACGCCGTCGCCATCATCGCCGACGAGTGGTGCAACACGCTGGAGGATATAAGAGAGTTCGCGGATGCCGGCGCCACCGACTATGCGCAGGTGAAAACCCCCGACCTCGGTGGCTTCAGCAATACCATCGAGGCCATCCTCTACTGCCGCAAGGCCGGGGTCGGCAGCTACGTCGGCGGCAGCGGCAACGAGACCGATCATTCCGCCCGCGTCTCGGCCCAGGTGGC
>DATKPX010000153.1:0-4095 GCA_035523855.1 Allostellaceae bacterium | reverse complement strand
GCGATCTTCGCCATCTTCACCTCCCAGGCCTGGAACATGACGTTCAGCCTCTACCAGTCCTTCCTGGGGGTGCCGAACGATCTGCGCGAGGCGGCGCGCATGTACCACCTCTCGCCCTGGTCCAGCTTCTGGCGCCTCGAGGTGCCCTATGCGATCCCGCAGCTGGTCTGGAACATGATGATGTCGGTCTCCGGCGGCTGGTTCTTCGTGGTGGCCTCCGAGGCGATCACCGTCGCCGGCCACAACACGCAGCTTCCCGGCATCGGCTCCTACATCGCCGCCGCCACCGACCAGCGCAACTATGTGGCGGTGGGCTACGCCATCCTGGCGATGCTGATCTTCATCCTGCTCTATGACCAGCTGCTGTTCAGGCCGCTGCTGGCGTGGTCGCAGCGGTTCAAGATCGAGGCGATCACCGAGGGTGAGGGCGAGCGCGCCTGGTTCCTCACCATGCTGCAGCGGGCGCGCTTCTTCCGGCTGATGCGGCGCATCAGCGATTTGCTGGCGCTTTGGATCTCGAGCCGGCGGCCGGCCAAGCGGGCCTGGCAGGAGCGCGAGCAGCGGCCGCCCAATCCTTATGCAATCTGGATCGATCGCGGCTGGAGCCTGTTCCTGGCAATCGCCGCGCTCTACGCGCTCTACGACATCGCCGCCTTCGTCGCCTCCGAGATCGGCCTCGACGAGGTCTGGCATGTGGCGCTGCTCGGCCTCGCGACATTGCTCCGCGTCGGCGTGCTGATCGCGCTGGCATCCTTGGTCTGGGTTCCCATCGGCGTCTGGATCGGGCTCAGACCCTCGATCGCCCACCGGGCGCAGCCGATCGTGCAGTTCCTGGCGGCCTTTCCGGCCAATCTCTTCTTCCCGATCGCGGTGGCGCTGATCAGCACCTACCACCTCAACGTCGAGATCTGGCTCTCGCCGCTGATGATCCTCGGCGCCCAGTGGTACATCCTCTTCAACGTGATCGCCGGCACCCTGGCGCTGCCCACCGACTACCAGTATGTGGCGGCGAATTTCGGCGTGACGCGCTGGCTCTGGTGGCGGCGCTTCATCCTGCCCGGCATCTTCCCGGCCTATATCACCGGCGCCATCACCGCCTCGGGCGGCGCCTGGAACGCCTCGATCGTGTCCGAGGTGGTGAAATGGGGTGACAGCCAATATGCCGCCACCGGCGTCGGCGCCTATATCGCCAAATGGACGGAGACCGGCGATTTTCCGCGGATCGCGCTGGGCATCACGGTGCTGAGCCTTTATGTCCTATTGTGCAACCGGCTGCTCTGGCGCCGGCTCTACGCCCTCGCCGAAGAGCGGCTGCGCCTGGACTAGGAAGCCATGACCGAGACCCAACCGCTGCTGGCGACCCACGCCCTCTGCAAGACCTACCGCACCCCCGACCGGGCCGGGCGGCTGGTGCTGGACCACATCGACTTCTCGCTGAAAGAAGGCGAGATCGTCGCCATCCTCGGCAAGTCGGGCTCGGGGAAATCCACCTTCCTGCGCGCGATCGCCGGCCTGACGCCGCCCAGCGAGGGGATGGTGCAGTATCGCGGCACCACCGTGCAGGCGCCGGTCACCGGCATCGCCATGGTGTTCCAGACCTTCGCGCTCTTTCCCTGGCTCACCGTCCTCGGCAATGTGGAGCTGGGACTGGAAGCGCAAGGCATCGGGCTCGCCGAGCGCCGCCAGCGCGCCATCGGCGCCATCGATCTCATCGGCCTCGACGGCTATGAATCCGCCTATCCCAAGGAGCTCTCCGGCGGCATGCGCCAGCGCGTGGGCTTTGCCCGCGCCCTCGTCGTCAATCCCGACGTTCTGCTGCTGGACGAGCCCTTCTCCGCCCTCGACGTGCTCACCGCCGAGACGCTGCGCGGCGACCTGATGGAGCTCTGGGTCGAGCGGCGCGTCCCCACCAAGGGCGTCGTCTTCGTCTCCCACAACATCGAGGAGGCGGTGGAGATCGCCGACCGCATCCTGATCTTCTCCAGCGATCCCGGAAAGATCCGCGCCGAGATCCCGGTGCCGTTGCCGCGGCCGCGCGATTCCACCACCGCCGCCTTCCGGCAGATCGTCGATCAGGTCTACACCATCCTGACCACCGTCCCCGGCCGCGAGCCCGGCAAGCGCGGCGTGCAGGCAGGCCCGCAGATCGGCATCGCCTATCGCCTGCCGCCGGCCTCGATCCAGCAGCTGATGGGCCTGCTCGATACGCTGGTGACCGACCCCTATAACGGCCGTGCCGACCTGCCGCATCTCGCCGAGACCGTGGACCTCACCGTCGACGATCTCTTCCCCCTGCTGGAGACGCTGCAGCTGCTGGGCTATGCCCAGGTCGGCGGCGGCGACATCGAGATCACCGCCGCCGGACGCAAGATCGCCGAGGCGGACATGCTCGATCGCAAGCAGATCTTCGCCGAGCATCTGCTGCGCTACGTGCCGCTCATCGCCCATATCCGCCGGGTGCTGGACGAGCGGCCGGGCCACACCGCGCCGAGCGGCCGCTTCCTCAGCGAGCTCGAGGATCACCTCAGCGAGGAGGATGCCAGCGAGGTGTTCGACACCGTGGTCAACTGGGCGCGCTACGCCGAGCTCTTCGCCTATGACTACGACCAGGGCGTGCTCAGCCTCGAGAACCCCTGACGCCGTTGCCTGATCGATGCTGAAGCCACAGTCCTGGGGGCTGACAATCCTGCTTGGCGCGCTCGCGGGCGTCACCGCCCTCGCGGTCGACATGAGCCTGCCGACGCTCCCCACCATCACCGAAGCCTTCGCCACCAGCGCCGACAGCGTGCAGCTGACCCTGAGCCTCTTCCTGCTCGGCTATGCCGGCGGACAGCTCTTCTGCGGCCCGCTCTCGGACCGGATCGGCCGGCGCAAGGTGCTGATCGGCGGCCTCGCGGTCTATGCGGTGGCGGGCTATGCCTGCGCCGCCAGCACCAGCATCCACATGCTGGTGCTGGCGCGGCTGGTGCAGGGTCTCGGCGCCTGCGTCGGCCCGGTGCTGGGCCGCGCGGTGGTGCGCGACCACCTCACCGGCCACCGCGCCTCGCAGACGCTCTCCTACATCACCCTGGTGATGAGCGTGGCGCCGCTGGCGGCGCCGGTGCTGGGCGGCTTCTTTCTCAACCATTTCGGCTGGTGGGCGATCTTCGTCTTCCTCGGCGTCTTCGGGACCCTGCTGCTGATCGCCACCGCCCTGCTGTTCCCGGAAACCCTGCGGACGCCCGACCGCGAGGCGCTCCGCCTCGCCCGCATCGTCGCCAATGCCCGCGCCTTCTTCGGCAACCGGCACTGCGTCGGCTATTCCCTCGTCAACGGCTTCGTCTTCGCCGGCATGTTCGCCTTCATCTCCGGCTCGCCCTTCGTGCTGATCGAGGTCTATGGCGTGCCGGCCGGCCAGTTCGGCTTCTACTTCGCCATGGGCGCGGTCGGCCTCATCATCGGCGCCGCGCTCAACAGCCGCCTGGTGCACCGCATCGGCGGCGAGCGGGTGATGCGCGGCGGCTTCGGCCTGGTGCTGGCGGCGAGCGCGATGCTGATCGCGATCGGCTGGACGCGCTGGGGCGGCGCCTTCGCCATCGTGGTGCCGATGCTGCTCTACGTGATGGCGCTGGGATTGATTCTCCCCAACGCCACCGCCGCCGCCATGGAGCCGCTGCCGCATATGGCGGGGATGACCGCCTCCTTCATGGGCGCGATCCAGATGGGAGCCGGCAGCCTCTCCGGCTACGTCGTCGCCGCCCTCTACGACGGCACGCCGCGCCCGATGGCCGGATTGCTCGCCGCCATGGGTATGTGTGCGGTGCTGAGCTATCTGCTGCTGGTGCGGCGAAGGACGTAGCGGGAGTCACTCGCTCTTCGATTCCCGTCATGGCCGGACTTGACCCACGAGTGTCCGGTTCAGCGGAATCGGTTGTCGACGTGGTGGACCGATGCGCCTCTAGATCGTCATGCCCGGCCTTGAGCCGGGCATCCACGTCTTGCCACCGCGCGACGGCAAGACGTGGATGGCCGGGACAAGCCCGGCCATGACGACCTCTGGTGGTTCAGGTCTACTGCACAGGCTCGGTCTCGTGGCACAGAAACCCGAACCGGACA
>DATKPX010000152.1:0-2571 GCA_035523855.1 Allostellaceae bacterium | reverse complement strand
CGCAGGTGCAGGAGATCGAGCACTTCACCAGCGTGCTCGACACCGCGATCCCGGCGAAGAACCTCGCCGTCGTCGATCTCGCCGTCGACACCGTCGGTGGCGAGCTCAGGGAATGCACGGAGGATTTCCCCGACCGCAAGGACACCTCGGTCGGCGGCGGCGTGCCGGAGCGCATGAAGGCGCGGGCGGCGCTGAAGGGGCTCGTCCTTGATCTGCGCCGCATCGATGCCGCGGCGAGTGCCGGGCGTTTCGACGAGGCGAGCCAGGAGCTCGCTGCCTATCGCCAGCACCTGGCGGACGCGGTGCCGCTGATGAAGGCGGCAGAGCCGTGGTCGCTGTTCAATCCTCCGGTCCGCGTCGCCCACTACATGGCGATGCGGCAGCTCTTCCAGAGCGCGAAGTCGCAGGACTGAGCGGCTACTCCGCGGCGGGCCTCGCCTCTGCCGTGGCGCCGGCGAAGCGGCGCTCCATCTCGCGGCGGAGGCGCACGGGCTCGCTCGCCTCGTCCGCGCTGACGTCGGACCAGCGCACGATCTCGCCCGCCTTGATCGCGCGCGTCAGCGTCACCTTGTGGGCGAGCCCGATCGGCAGGCCGCCGGCGGCGAGCGAGGCCTCCGCCGGCATCAGCCTGCCCCAGACGGTGAAGCCGCCCTCGCCGTCCAGCATCTCGCCGGACCGGAGATCGCGCTTGGCGGTCGCCACCACGTCGCCGCGGAAGTCCCTGGCCTGGCCGGTGGGCTCGCGCCGCAGCGCCGCCGAGGCGACGGAAATGCCAAGCTCGAGGCCGATCAGGTGATAGGGCCGGTAGAGCGCGGCATAGCGCCCGCTCGGGTCGGTGACCATGCCGTACTCGGCGAAGCAGCGCCGGACGTAGTCGCTCGGCGCCTCGAAGACGACGTAGACGCCCCAGCGCAGGTCGCGGAACACCGGCCGGCCGTCGCGCTCCAGGGAGGAGATCACCTCCACCTGGCCCTTCTGCGCGAGGAGGCCGCCCTCGCCCACGGGCTTCAGCAGCCGCGGCAGGTCGTCGACGCCGCAGGGCGGAAACTGCAGCCCGCCCGCCGCCGGCGCGAGGCCGGTGCCGTTCGCCACCGCCGCCATCTCGATGCCGGACTTGGTGCCGTCGAGGAAGGAGTTGAACATCTGCGGGTTCATGCCGCCGATCCGCGCCTGCTCCGGCGTCAGGCCGTAATGGCCCCAGACCGTCTCCGGCGTCGAGGCGTGATAGGCCGGCAGATACTTGGTGCCCTTGCCGGCGGCCACCACGTCGAAACCGGAGGCGCGCGCCCAATCCACCATTTCCGCGATGAGCGCCGGCTGATCGCCATACGCCATGGAATAGACGACGCCGGCCTTGGCGGCGCGCTCGGCCAGCAGCGGCCCGACCAGGACGTCCGCCTCGACGTTCACCATCACGATGTGCTTGCCGTGCTCGATGGCGAGGAGCGCGTGGCGGATGCCGGCGGCGGGGACGCCGGTGGCGTCGATCACCACCTCGATCTCGCCCCGCGCGATCATCCGCCCGGCATCGTCGCCGATATGGGTGGTGCCGGCGCTCATCGCCTGGTCGAGGCTCGCCGCCGCGATCCGCTCCGCCGGCCAGCCGACGCGGAGCATCGCCTCGCGGGCGCGCGCCGGCGCCAGGTCCACCACCGCCGCCAGGTGCAGGCCCGCCGTACGCTGCGCCTGCGCCAGGAACATGCTGCCGAACTTGCCGGCGCCGATGAGGCCGACGCGGATCGGCTTGCCCGCTTCCGCGCGCCGCAGCAGCAGTTGGTGGAGATTCATCCCGTGTCCTCCCGAAGCTGGCCTTTACCATAGCCGCCGCAGCTCGCGCCCGCGGACTATCGGCCGGCCGCCGAACTCGGCTAGTCTCTATCGGGAAGCGCCCGATGTCGACCTTCGCCGCCACATTCTCCTGTCTTGCGGGAACGCCCTGCCGGGCGCGCATCATCCCATGAAGGGCTGGTTCGCCTCGCTGCTGGCGGCGCTGCTGATCGCGGCGCTGGCGATTGCCGGCAAGGCCGCAGCGCTACCGCCGGTGGAGCGGCTGGCGCTGGTGAGCGCCGATCTCTTTCAGCAGGCGGCGCCCCGCCCCGCTCTCGACGAGCCGGTGCAGATCGTCGACATCGACGGGCGGAGCCTGCGCGGGCTCGGGCAGTGGCCGTGGCCGCCCGCGCTGCTGGCGGAGCTCACCGACAAGCTCGCGGCGGCAGGCGCCGCCGTGATCGGCTTCGATCTCATCCTCTCCGAGCCCGACCAGGACGCGGTCTTCGCCGGCACCATCCGTCGCGCGCCGGTGGTGCTGGGCGCCCGGCCGGGCGTGGTCGGCGGCCGCGCCAAGCCTGCCGCCAAGGCGGGCTTCGCCTTCGCCGGCGAGGATCCGCTGCGCCTCGCGCCGAGCTATCCGGCGGCGGTGACCAGCGCGCCGGAGCTCGAGAACGCCGCCGCCGGCCTCGGCAGCCTCGGCGAGGAGGCGGACCGGGACGGCGTGATCCGGCGCATGCCCCTCGTCGAGCGCGTCGGCGACACGCCCTATCCCGGCTTCGTCGCCGAGGTGCTGCGCGTCGG
>DATKPX010000151.1:0-6834 GCA_035523855.1 Allostellaceae bacterium | reverse complement strand
CAGCGCCCGGGCCACCGCCCGCTCCTGATCGGCGGGCGTGCCGCGCACCATGAGCCCGCCGACGGCGCCGCAGCCGAAGCCCAGGACCGAGATCCTGGCGCCGGTGCGGCCGAGAACGCGCTGTTCCATGCCCGCCGTCCTAGGAGCGCAGGACCTGGCCGGCGCGGGCGCCAGTGAGCTCGCCCCTGCTGTAGGTGACCTCGCCGTTGACGACGGTGTACTCGACGCCGCGCGAGGGCATCACCATGCGCTTGCCACCCCCCGGCAGGTCATGCCGCCGTTCGCCGCGATTGGCCGAGCCGATGGTGGCGGGATCGAAGATCGCGACATCGGCGGCGTAGCCCGGCTCGAGCCGGCCGCGCCCCCTGATGCCGAAGAAATCCGCGGGATCGGAGGTGAGGCGCTGCACGCCGCGCTCCAGGCTCATGATCTGCCGCTCGCGCACCCAGGTGCCGAGCAGGTAGGTCGGATAGCCGGCGTCGCAGAGCATGTCGAGATGGGCGCCGCCGTCGCCGAGCGCGATCAGCACGCTGGGATCGTTGAGGATCTCCGTCATGCGGTCGACCCGCGTGTTGTAGGAGGACATGGTCAGCTCGATGTCGAGATCGTCCTCCAGCGTGAGGTCGAGGAGCGCGTCGACGCCGTCGGTGCCGCGCGCGCGCGCGACATCGGCGATGGAGCGGCCCTCCAGGGGCTTCAGCGCCGGGTTGCGCGCCTCGTGCACGGTGATCCGGGCCCAGTTGCCGAAGCCTTGCGGCCGCTTCAACTCCTCGCGGAAAGCGTTGCGGAAGGCGGGGTCGCGATAGACCGCCGCCTGGCCTTCCTTCGACTTGTCGACGAAGACGCGGTTCCAGCTCGGGAAGGCGCCGAAGGCGAAGGGGTTGCGCATGCTGATCTCGCGCGTCAGCGGCAGCGGCGAGGTCTGCGGCCGCGCTCCCTTGGGAACCAACGCCGCGATGCTGCGCAGGGTGTCGCGCACCGCCTCGGGGATGTCGTCGCGGTCGAAGAGCGCGATGAAGGTGACCGGCTGGCCACTCTCGGTGAGGAGAAAGTCGAGGAGCTCCACCCCCTCCTCGTCGAGCACGCCGACCTGGCGGGTGAGCGCGATCTCGATCGCGCCCTTGCGCTGCTCCCGCAGCACGCTCGCATAGGCGCCGAGCTCCTCGCGGCTGGCGTTGCGGCAGGCGAGCGGCCGGCCTTCATAACCCACATGCTGATTGAGCGTCGTCGAGGAGAAGCCGAAGGCGCCGGCCGCCATCGCCTCGCCGAGGAGCGCCTTGATCCCGGCGGTCTCCGCTGCCGTCGCCGACCGCTCCATCGACGCCTCGCCCATGACGTAGTGGCGGAACGGCGTCAGCGGCGCCAGGAAGCCCAGGATGAGCGACGGCCGGCGGCGCGCGGCGGCATCGAGGAATTGCGGGAAGCTCTCCCAGTCCCAGGTGATGCCGGCATCCAGCACGTCGAAGGGAATGCCCTCTACGTTGACGAGATCGCGCATGGCGATCTCGCGCGTCTCCTTCTTGCAGGGCGCGATGCCGACGCCGCAGTTTCCCATCACCACGCTGGTGACGCCATGCCAGGAGGACGGCGTCACCGCGCCGTCCCAGCAGATCTGCGCGTCGTAATGGGTGTGGGGATCGATGAAGCCGGGCGCGACCACGCAATCGGCGGCATCGATCACCTTGCGGGCACCGTCGGTAACCTTGCCGATCTCCGCGATCCGGTCGCCGGCGATCGCCACGTCCGCATGCCGCGCGGGCGCTCCCGTACCGTCGACCACCAGCCCGTTCTTGATCAGGAGATCATACGGCATCGGCGTCACTCCCCAGGGGACTCTGTTTGCCCAAGCCTAGACCGTGGCAGCGCCCGCGTCGAGAACCGGGAAGCGTGGCAATTTCAGGTGGGTCGTGGCGCGGCACCGCACGACCGGTGATTGCGGTCGAGATCCGCGGATGTTTGCAGCCGAGGCGCCGTTGTCGCATGCTGGCATCAGCCGCGCGGCAAAGCGGAGGAGAGCATGAAGCCGAAGATCAGCGAAGCCGATTTCGAGGCGCTCGTCCGGCGCGCCGGACTCGATCTCACCGCGGAGCAGCGGGCGGTGATCTATCAGGGCTACGCCTATGTGGAGGCGATGGCCGAGCGCATGCGCACCCCGCGCGGCCGCGAGGCCGAGCCCGCCACCATCTTCGTGCCGGAGCTGCCGAAATGACGCCCTTCCCGACCATCGCGGAGGCGGCCCGGCTCATCGCGACGAAAGAGATATCTCCCGTCGAGCTCACGCGACATTGCCTCGATCGCATCGAGACGCTCGACGGCCGGCTCAACAGCTTCATCCTGCGGACGCCTGAGCGCGCGCTCGCCGACGCCAAGGCGTCGGAGGCGCGCATCATGCGGGGCACGCCCAGAGGGCCGCTCGACGGCATCCCGATCGGCCACAAGGACATCTACAACACCAAGGGCATCCGCACGACGGCGCATTCGAGGCTGCTGGAGCACAACGTGCCGGCGGAGGATGCCACCTCGGTCCGCCTCCTCGCCGAGGCCGGCACGGTGCTGCTGGGCAAGCTCGCCACCCACGAGTTCGCCTTCGGCGGCCCGTCCTTCGACCTGCCCTGGCCGCCCGCGCGCAATCCCTGGAACCCCGAGCATTTCACCGCCGGCTCCTCCAGCGGCACCGGCGCCGCGGTCGCCGCCGGACTCATCCTGGGCGGCACCGGCTCCGATACCGGCGGCTCGATCCGCGGTCCGGCGGCGCTCTGCGGCATCGCCGGCATCAAGCCGACCTACGGGCTGGTGAGCCGCGCCGGCATCCTGCCCCTGGCCTTTTCCCTCGACCACGCGGGGCCGATGGCCTGGACGGTGGAGGATTGCGCGGTTCTCCTGCAGGCGATGGCAGGGCACGATCCCGCCGATCCCGCCAGCGCCAACCGGCCGGTTCCGCCGTTCCGCGCCGGGCTGCAGCAGGGCGTCAAGGGTCTTCGCATCGGCGTGCCCCGGCATTTCCACGAGAGCGATCATCCCGTGAGCGAGAGCACGCGGCATGGCATCGAGGCGGCGCTCGACATCTTCGCGAAGCTCGGCGCCGAGGTGCGGGAGATCACGCTCTCGCCGCTGATGGACTACCAGGCTTGCGGCTTCCTCATCATGGTGACCGAGGCCTACGCGCTGCACGAGCGATGGATGAAGTCGAGTTTCAACCTCTATGGCGAGCTGCTGCGCGACCGCATGGCGATGGGCGCGCTGATCAGCGCCAGCGATCACATGCAGGCGCTCCGCCGCCGGCGCGAGCTCTGCGCCGAGGTGGCGGCGGCTTTCGGCGATCTCGACCTCATCGTCACCGCCGCGCAACCCTCGGAGGCGCCCCGCATCGACCAGGTGCCGAAATGGGCCAATCTGGAGAAGCCGAGCTTCACCATGGCCTTCAACGTGACCGGCCATCCGGCGCTCTCCGTCTGCACCGGCTATGGCGCCGGCGGCCTGCCGCTCGCGATGCAGATCGTGGGCAAGCCTTTCGACGAGGCCACGGTCTTCCGCGCCGGCCACGCCTATGAGACGGCGATGCCCTGGCGCGAGCGGCGGCCGGCGCTCGCCGGCGGCTAAAGCCTGAGCAGGCGCAGGCGGAGCGCGTTGCCGATCACCGAGACCGAGCTCAGGCTCATGGCGGCGGCGGCGACCACCGGGCTCAGCAGGAGGCCGAAGACGGGATAGAGCACCCCCGCGGCGAGCGGCACGCCCAGCGCGTTGTAGACGAAGGCGAGAAAGAGATTCTGCCGGATGTTGCCCATGGCGGCGCGGCTCAGCACCCGTGCCCGCGCGATGCCGGCAAGGTCGCCCTTCACCAGGGTGACGCCGGCGCTCTCGATCGCGACATCGGTGCCGGTCCCCATGGCGATGCCGACATCGGCCTCGGCAAGCGCCGGCGCGTCGTTGACGCCGTCGCCGGCCATGGCGACGACGCGGCCCCCGGCGCGCAGCCGTCGCACGATCTCGTTCTTGCGCTCCGGCAGCACCCCGGCCTCGATGTCGGTGATACCGAGCTTCGCCGCCACCGCCTCCGCCGTGGTGCGGTTGTCGCCGGTCAGCATCACGATGCGGATGCCGTCGGCGCGGAGGCTCTCGAGCGCCGCCGGCGTCGTCGCCTTGACGGGGTCGGCGACGGCGAAGACGCCCGCCGGCTTGCCGTCGACGGCGACGAACATGGCGGTGGCGCCCTCACGCCGGAGCTCATCGGCGGCGGCGTCCAGCGCCGCTGACGAGGCGCCGATCTCTTGCAGCAGCGCTGCATTTCCCACCGCGACCTGACGGCCGCCGATCGTGCCGGTGACGCCCTTGCCGGTGAGCGACGCGAAATCGCCCACCTCGGAGAGCGCGGCGCCGCGCTCGCGCGCCGCGGCGAGGATGGCGGCGGCAAGCGGATGCTCGCTCGACTGCTCCAGGCTCGCGCCGAGGGCGAGGAGGGTCGCCTCGTCGAACCCGGCGGCCGGGCGCACCGCGACCACCCGCGGCTTCCCCTCGGTGAGCGTGCCGGTCTTGTCCACCACCAGCGTGTCGACCTTCTCCAGACGCTCCAGCGCCTCGGCGTTCTTGATCAGCACGCCCGCCGTGGCGCCCTTGCCGACGCCCACCATGATCGACATCGGCGTTGCGAGGCCAAGCGCGCAGGGGCAGGCGATGATGACGACGGAGACCGCCGCCACCAGCGCATAGGCGAAAGCGGGCGGCGGCCCCCAGATCATCCAGGCCACGAAGGCGATCGCCGCCACCGCGATCACCGCCGGCACGAACCAGGCGGCGACCAGATCCGCGAGGCGCTGGATCGGCGCGCGGCTGCGCTGCGCCTCGGCGACCATGTGCACGATGCGCGACAGCATGGTGTCGGAGCCCACCCGCTCCGCCCGCATGACGAGGGCGCCGGTGCCGTTGATGGTGCCGCCGATCAGCCGGGCGCCCGCCGCCTTCTCCACCGGCAGGGACTCGCCGGTCACCATCGATTCGTCGACGGCGCTCCTGCCTTCCAGCACCGCGCCGTCCGCCGGCACGCTCTCCCCGGGGCGGACGCGCAGTCGGTCGCCGATCTCTACTTGGTCGACAGCCACCTCCTCGTCGCTGCCGTCGTCGCGCAGCCGGCGTGCCGTCTTCGGCGCGAGGTTCAGCAGCGCGCGGATGGCGCCGCCGGTCTGCTCGCGCGCTCGGAGCTCCAGCACCTGGCCCAGCAGGACCAGCACGGTGATGACCGCAGCCGCCTCGTAATAGACGGCAATGACGCCGCCCTCGCCTTGGAGCGCCGCCGGGAACAAGCCGGGCGCGAAGGTGGCGGCAAGGCTGTAGAGATAGGCGGCGCCGGTGCCCAGCGCGATCAGGCTGAACATGTTGAGGGAGCGGTTGCGCACCGAGGCCCAGCCGCGCGCGAAGAATGGTGCGCCGCCCCAGAGCACCACCGGCGTCGCCAGCAGGAACTGGATCCAGACCGAGATCCACGGTGGGATCAGGTGATGGAGGCCGAGGCCGGGGAGATGGCCGCCCATCTCCAGCACCACCACCGGCAGCGCCAGCGCCGCACCGATCCAGAACCGTCGCCGCATATCGAGAAGCTCGGCGCTGGGCCCGGTCTCTTCGGAAACGCCGGCCGGCTCGAGCGCCATGCCGCAGATCGGACAGCTCCCTGGACCGATCTGGCGGATCTGCGGATGCATCGGGCAGGTGTAGACGACGGGCTGCTTCGCGGGCGTCACCGGCTCGCGCGGCCGCAGATACTTGCCGGGATCGGCGAGAAACTTGGCGCGGCAGCCGGCGCTGCAGAAGTAGTGGGTATTGCCGTCATGCTCCGCGCGATGCTTCGCGGTCGCGATGTCCACCGTCATCCCGCAGACCGGGTCACGCGCCTGTCCCGATCCGAGCGCCCGCTCGGACGACGCGTCGTGATGATGGTGCTGGTGCTCGACGGCGGACATGCTGATTCCCTCGAGCGGAATGGACCCGGCGCCGGCGGTCGTTCCCGTGCGGGAAGGTTGGCGCAGGAATTGCGGCACGCTACTTGGGCGATATGGTCGCCAATGCGCCCCGGATCAAGCGCCGCGACGGGGCGGCGGCAAGCAAGATCAATCGGCGGCAGCGCGCTCGTATTTTCTGGCGGGCGTGTTGATCGGCTCGGTGAGCGGCGCCGCCTGAAAGGAAATCTCCACGCGCTCGCGCGGCGGCTCGCGGTAGAGGGTGGTGCGCTGGCGCGGCGTGCGGCCGAGCGCGGTGATGAGATCGGTCATCTCGCGCGGCGCCATCTCCTGGCCATGCACGGCGCCGGCGGCGCGGGTGATGGTCTCGTTCATCAGCGTGCCGCCGAGGTCGTTGGCCCCCGCCTTGAGGCAGGCCCGGACGCCGTCGGGGCCCATCTTCACCCAGGAGGTCTGGATGTTGGAGATGAGCGGATGGAGCGCCAACCGCGCCACCGCGTGCATCAGCACCGCCTCGCGATATGTCGGACCCTGCCGCGAGGCGGCGCGCAGGAAGATCGGCGTCTCCATCGGCACGAAGGGCAGCGGCACGAATTCGGTGAAGCCTTGGGTCCTCGCCTGCAGGCGCCGGATGCGCAGCAGGTGGCGCGCCCAGTGCTCGTAGCGGTCCACATGGCCGAACATGATGGTGGCGGTGCTCTTGAGCCCGACGCGATGCGCCGCCTCCATCACCTCGAGCCATTGCGCGGTGGTGATCTTGTCCGGGCAGATCACCGCGCGGACCTCGTCGTCGAGGATCTCCGCCGCGGTGCCCGGCAGCGAGCCCAGCCCCGCCGCCTTGAGCCGCGCCAGGAACTCTGCCAGCGGCAGCTTCAGCGTCGCCGCG
>DATKPX010000150.1:0-2271 GCA_035523855.1 Allostellaceae bacterium | reverse complement strand
GCTGGGGGCGATCGACGTGGCGAGCGATCAGATCGAGAGCCCGGAGGAGGTGGCGGCGGTGATCCGCTCGGCGATGCGCTACGTGGCGCCGGAGCGCATCCACCCCTGCACCAATTGCGGCATGGCGCCGATGGACCGCCGCATCGCGCAGGGCAAGCTGGAGGCGCTGGCGCAGGGCGCCGCCCTCGTGCGCCACGAGCTCAGCTATCGAAGCTGATTTCTAGGGCGCCGTCTCGTCTCTCACATGCACGACCGCGATGTCGTCGGCGTAGAGTCGGCGCCAGCCCGGCAGGTGATCGAGCAGCGCGACGGCGCTGCTGCCGGCGGGCATCAGGGTCCAGCCGATCCGGTAATCGTCGAGCAGCGACGGCAGGCCGTCGTCGACCAGGTTGAGTGCTTTGTTCTCGCGCTCGAGGAAGGCATCGGGGAAGAGGTCGGTGCGGCCGTCGACGAAGGTCGGCACGCCGGCGAAGATCAGGTAGCCGCCGAAATTGTAGTCGTTGAGCACCGGGCCTTTGGGATTGTGCGCGAGCGCCGCGCGGACGGCGGCTTCCGGCATGTAGTCGCGCGGCGGACTCAGCGGCCGCGTGGCGGCAAGGCTGGCGCCGGCGGCCATCAACAGGCCGGCGAGCGCCAGCGCGCGCCAGCTCGCCGGCCGCGCCAGCTCGGCGATCCAGCCCGGCGGCGCTGACGGCAGGCGCCGGCGCAGCTCGGCGCCGATGGCGGGCGCCAGCAGCAGCGGCGCGGTGAAGCCCAAGAGCTCGCCATAGCGGCGATGGGCGAGCGAGAGGTGCACCAGCAGCAGCAGGATCGCCAGCCGCGAGGCAGGCAGCCGGAGGCGGAAGGCGAAGCCGGCGCCGAGCGCGACCAGCAGCCAGAGCTCCAGCGGCTGGAAGGAGCTGAAGCTGGAGCTCTGCCATTCCACCAGCGACGAGAGCGCGTAGCTCATGCGGAGGAGGCGCAGCGGCAGCAGGTAGCTCTCGATGCCGTTCGGCGAGACGAGGGGCGCCAGCGCCGCGACGGCGAGGAAGGCCGCCCAGCGGCGCAGGGCGCGCCGGCGCTCCGTTGCGGTCGGCGCGCTCAGCACCGCCTCAACGGCGATGAGGCCGGCGAAGCCCAGGCCGAAGCAGAAGCTGCCGTGGATGTTGGCCCAGAGCGCCATCAGCAGCGCCCAGGCGAAGGGCGGCGCGCGATCCTCGTCGCGCGCCCGCAGTACGGCGGCGATCCAGGCGACCAGCAGCGGCATCGCCAGCAGATGCGGCCGGGCGAGGAGATGCGGCAGCAGCATGAGCCAGGCCAGCATCGCCAGCAGCATCGCCGGCAGCGGCGGCAGCGTGCGCGAGAGGGCGCGGGTGAGGAGGCCGAGCGCCGTCGCCGCGGCAAGCGCCGCCAGCAGCGTCACCCCATGCCAGCCGAGCGCGTCATAGGCGCTCGCCATCAGGAGATCGGCGAGCCACTCATGCACCACCCAGGGCTCGCCGCGCACGGTGTAGGTGAAGAGATCGACATGCGGCACCGCGCCATGGGCGAGGATCCAGTGCCCGGTCACGTTCTGCCACAGCACGTCGGGGTCGAAGAGGGCGCGCGGCTCGGAGAACAGCGTCGCTGCGAAGACGAAGACCGCGATCAGCAGCGGCCAGGAGAGACCGATGCGGCCGCGCGTCAGGCTCAGGGATGCGGTGTCTGCCATGCTCGGACCAGGCGGAGGCGCCGGCGGCCGGGCCGCGGCATGGCAGCAGTAGAGGCCGGGACGGTTAATATTCGGTGATTGGCGGCGGTGCGTCCTTCGACGCGGGCCGGTCGGCCCTTGCTCAGGATGAGGCGGGACCGAGAACGGTCCTCATCCCGAGCAAGCGCAGCGCGTCGAAGGCCGCACGAGCCGCTAAGCCGCTTGCTCCGTTGCCAGGCGCGTGACCAGCTGCCCCAGCCGCGCGATGCCGGTCTCGATCTCCTGCTCGCTGGAGAGCGAGAAGGAGAGGCGGATGGTGTTGGCGCGGGCATTCTCGCCGAAGAAGGCCTTGCCCGGCACGAAGGCGACGCGGATCTCGCGCACCGCGCGGGCGAGGAGATCGGCCCCGTCCAGGCCCTCGGGCAAGGTCACCCACACGAAGAGGCCGCCCTCGGGCCGCGTCCACTGCGCATCCCCGGGCATGTGGCGCTCGAGCGCCGCCAGCATGGCGTCGCGGCGGCGGCGATAGGCGGCGCGGAGATCGGGAAGGCGCGGCCCGTAGACCGCGGTCGCCACCCGATGCATCGCCATCTGATTGAGCG
>DATKPX010000149.1:0-4025 GCA_035523855.1 Allostellaceae bacterium | reverse complement strand
GCGCGGCTCTCGGCGCGGGCGCGCAGCAGCGCCGCGCTCCAGGCGACCAGCAGCGGCATCGCCAGCGCATGGGGCCGTGCGGTCAGATGCCCGGCGGCCAGGTAGAAGGCGAGCACGACAGCGGCGAGCGCCAGCTTCGCCGGCAGGACGCGCTGCAGCGCCCGCATCAATAGCGCGAAGCCGAGCGCGATGGCACCCGCCGCCAGCGCCACCACGCCGGCCCAGCCGGCGGCGCCATAGGCGCCGGCGAGGATCAGCTCGGCGAGCCATTCATGGGCATGCCAGGGCGCGCCCGCCATCGTATG
Source organism: Allostellaceae bacterium (assembly GCA_035523855.1). Classification (GTDB taxonomy): domain Bacteria; phylum Pseudomonadota; class Alphaproteobacteria; order ATCC43930; family CGMCC-115725; genus DASZHJ01. Next base: position 3,720 of record DATKPX010000149.1, on the reverse strand, counting down.
GGAGAAGGGATCGGCGGTCGGCACCGCGCTGCCGGCCCAGATCCAGCGGCCGGCGGCGATGTGCCAGTACGTATCGGGATCGTTGAGGAGCCGCTCGCCGACGAGCAGCAGCAGCCCATAGGCGACGACGGCGACGGCGAACGGCGCGCCGGCCGCCGCGGCAAGACCGCTTCGCGCCGGTACCATCAGCGCCCTGCCGGCCGATCCTTCCTCGACTGCCATCGCTGCCCCAGTTCCGTGCCGGCGAGCGCCAGGGCCCGCACGCGCCGCACCGGCTCGCGACGCATTTCAGTCCGACAGGCTTAATGAAGGCTTAGCGGCGGTCGTGCAGCGTGGTGGCGGCCAGGATCTGGCCGGTGCCCTCTACCTGCAGCAGCACGGCGATGCCGCGGTTGGGCTCGTTCATGAACTCCGCCACTTCCTCATCGGGCACCGACAGCTCCACCGCCGGTCCCTTCCAGGTGCCGAGGGATTCGAACTCGCGCACCACGTGGTAGTTGGTGAGGGTGCTGCCGCCGTTCTCGCCGCGCAGCACTTTGGTCACCTGCTCGCGGTCGTAGCAGGCGAGCCAGACCGTCGCCGAGCCCTTGGCCTCGCCGGCGCCGACACGGACGACGAGCCCGTCGCCCTTGCGGTCGAGAGAGAAGCTCGGGCGCGCCACGCTGTGCGCCGCGGCCTTGGTGATGAGGGCATCGATGTCGATGCGGTCGGAGCCCACGCCCTGGGCCACGCCGTTCACCACCATCTGCGGCGTATAGATGTAGGAGAGGCTGAAATTACGGGAGTATTTGCGCTGCCGCTCGGTGGCGACATGGAAGGCGTAGGGGTCCTTCCAGCCGATGTAGTCCCAGTAGTCCACATGGAAGGCGAGCGCCAGCACGTCGGGGCGCTTGGCGAGATCGCCGAGGAAATTGTCGGCGGGCGGGCAGGAGGAGCAGCCCTGGGAGGTGAAGAGCTCCACCACCACCGGCGGCTTCTGCTGGCAGTGCGCGGCCGGAGCGCCGAGCGCCATCAGCACGACAGCAAAGGTGGATAGGAGAATTGCCCGCTTCATCCTGGCGGGCATGATGACCCGGAGCGGGCCGCATTGCCAATCAGCTTCTTTCACAAGCGGGTGATGCCGCGAGTGCTTCCAACAGCGCGCGCAAGCACCTGCTGTGGAATGCGATCGAAGGCGGCCCGCCGCCCGGCGCGTGCATCGCCGCCACGCTCCCGCACCGTTTTCCTGTAGGAGCCGCCCGGCGCCGCCCGAAGCGAGGCGGCGCCGCGGGGTGAGATCAGGCGGCCTTCATCATGTGCCTGAGCACGTATTGCAGGATGCCGCCGTTCCGGTAGTACTCGAGCTCGTCCTCGGTATCGATGCGGCAGAGCAGCTTGATCTCCTCCACCTTGCCGTCGGCGCGGTGGATGCGGCAGACGAGATCGCTGCGCGCCTTGAGGCCCTGCGCCACGCCGAGGATGTCGTAGCGCTCGGTGCCGTCGAGCTTGAGGCTCTGCCGCGTCGCGCCGTTCTTGAACTGCAGCGGGAGCACGCCCATGCCGACCAGGTTCGAGCGGTGGATGCGCTCGAAGCTCTCGACGATGACCGCCTTCACCCCCAGCAGCAGCGTGCCCTTCGCCGCCCAGTCGCGCGACGAGCCGGTGCCGTACTCCTTGCCGCCGATGATCACCAGCGGCACGCCTTCCTTCTGGTACTCCATCGCCGCGGTATAGATCGGCATCACCTTGCCGTCGGGCAGGTGCTTGGTCATGCCGCCCTCGACACCCGGCACCATCTCGTTGCGGATGCGGATGTTGGCGAAGGTGCCGCGCATCATCACCTCGTGATGGCCGCGCCGGGCGCCGTAGGAATTGAAGTCCGCCGGCCGCACCTGATAGCTGATGAGGTACTCGCCGCCCGGGCTCTCCTTCTTGATCGAGCCCGCCGGCGAGATGTGGTCGGTGGTGATGCTGTCGCCCAAGAGCGCCAGCGGCCGCGCCATCATGATGTCGGAGAGCGGCTTCGGCGTCTTGGTCATGCCCTCGAAATAGGGCGGATGGGCGATGTAGGTGGAGGAGGTCGCCCACTCGAAGGTCTGGCCTTCCTTCACCTTGACCTTGCGCCACTCCTCCGGCCCCTCGAAGACGTTGGAGTAGCGCTTGCGGAACATCTCCGGGGTCAGCGACTTCTTGAGCGTGTCCTGGATCTCCTGGTTGGAGGGCCAGATGTCCTTCAAGTAGACCGGCTTGCCGTCAGAGCCCTCACCGAGCGGATCCTTGCGGAGATCGACCTTCATCGACCCGGCGATCGCGTAGGCGACGACCAGCGGCGGCGAGGCCAGGTAGTTGGCGCGCACATAGGGATGGATGCGGCCCTCGAAATTGCGATTGCCCGAGAGCACCGCCGAGACCACGAGATCGCCCGCCTCCACCGCGTCGCTGATCGGCTCCGGCAGCGGGCCGGAATTGCCGATGCAGGTGGTGCAGCCGTAGCCGACGAGATTGAATCCGAGCGCGTCGAGATCCTTCTGCAGCCCGGCGGCGGCGTAATAGTCGGTGACCACCTGGCTGCCGGGCGCCAGCGAGGTCTTGACCCAGGGCTTCACCTTGAGGCCGCGCTTCACCGCGTTGCGCGCCACCAGCCCCGCCGCCAGCATCACGCTGGGGTTCGAGGTGTTGGTGCAGCTGGTGATGGCGGCGATCACCACGTGGCCGTCCTTGAGCTCGTAATTGCTGCCGGCGACCTTGACCGCGCGCTCGGCGCCGTCGCGCTTGCCGGCGAGCTTCGGCAACTCCGCCACAAAGGCCTTGGCGGCGTCGGAAAGCGCGACGCGGTCCTGCGGCCGGCGCGGGCCGGCGAGCGACGGCTCGACGGTGCCGAGATCGAGCTCCAGCGTGTCGGTGAAGACCGGATCGGGCGTGTTCTCGTCGCGCCAGAGGCCCTGCGCCTTGGCATAGGCCTCGACCAGCTTCACCTGCTGGGCGTCGCGGCCGGAGAATCCCAGATAGCGCAGCGTCTCCGCATCGACCGGGAAGAAGCCGCAGGTGGCGCCGTATTCCGGCGCCATGTTGCCGATGGTGGCGCGGTCGGCGAGGGCGAGGTGGCGGAGGCCCGGGCCGAAGAACTCGACGAAGCGGCCGACCACGCCCTTCTTGCGCAGCATCTGCGTCACGGTGAGGACGAGGTCGGTGGCGGTGGCGCCCTCCTTCAGCGTGCCGTCGAGGCGGAAGCCCACCACCTCCGGCAGCACCATCGAGATCGGCTGGCCCAGCATCGCCGCCTCCGCCTCGATGCCGCCGACGCCCCAGCCCAGCACCGAGAGGCCGTTCACCATCGTGGTGTGGCTGTCGGTGCCGACCAGCGTATCGGGATAGGCGATGGTCTTGCCGCCTTCCTTGGTGGTCCAGACGGTCTGCGCCAGGTATTCGAGATTGACCTGGTGGCAGATGCCGGTGCCCGGCGGCACGACGCGGAAATTGTCGAACGCGGTCTGGCCCCAGCGCAGGAAGGCGTAACGCTCGCCATTGCGCTCGAACTCGATCTTCACGTTCTTGGCGAAGGCGTCCTTGGTGCCGAAATTGTCGATCATCACTGAATGGTCGATGACGAGATCGACCGGCGATAGCGGGTTGATGCGCTTCGGATCGCCGCCGAGATTGGTCATCGCCTCGCGCATCGCCGCGAGATCGACCACCGCCGGCACGCCGGTCAGGTCCTGCATCAGCACGCGCGCCGGGCGG